>CAZBIT010000079.1:0-3568 GCA_964491835.1 uncultured bacterium | reverse complement strand
AAAGATACAGCAATTTTTACATCTGAAAATTTTTCTTTTATTTTTTTCGCAAGGGGTTTTGCCTGTAAAAGTTCTCCCATTGAAACACAATGGAACAAAATAACTTTTTTACCGCTATCAAGAGTTTCCCGAAATTCTTCTATCCTTTTAAAAAGTCCATTTCTCTCTTTTAAGCCCTTTTTTATCTTACCGTTAAATCCTGATAAAATAATAACAGTAAAATAAAGTAAAGGAAATATTATCCATATATATATGAAGAACCAGAATTTTTCCATTTTTCTGAAATTAGTTGTTCAGATTTAGTTTTTATGTTTCCGTCACCTATAAGATTTAAACAGGCATTTTTAACGTCTTCTGGTGAAATGTCTCTCATACACTCAACGTTCTTTTTATAGCACTCTTTCCAACCATTGTTTGAACAGGGTCTGCAAAGAACCATTCTTTGAACAACGACAGAATTGACGTTTACAGGGAAATACCCAAATTCCTCTACCGTTGCTCCAAAAATTGCCACTAATTTCTTGTTGAGTGCTACCGCAATATGCATAAGACCATTATCATTCGTTATGATTACATTACATTTTGAAACAAGAGCGGAAGATTCCATAATTGATAATTCACCGCAAAAATTATAAACTTTATTCCCCACTGCTTCTCTAATCATCTCACCCTTTTCGTTGTCGTTCTCATCTCCAAGAATAACTATTGTCGCATTAAATTCTTTGACAAAAAACTTGCCAATTTTTGAAAACCCATCAACCGTCCAGCACTTCCTTTCATAGCCAGCACCAGGACATAATCCCACTATATATTCGTCATCACTTATATTTTCTTTTCTCAAGAATTCATTTATTTTATCTAAATGACTCTTATCGATAAGGAAATCAAATCCTTCATTATCATCCACAAGTCCAATTTTTTTTGCAGAATTTATGTATGATTTATACACGGGAATTGTGCTTTTAAAAAAATTCAATTTCAATCTTATTAGAAGCCATCTTCTAATGCGATACTTTTTATAAAGGAATACCTTTTTTGACTTAGAAAACTTCCTCAAATAATAACTGCGTAAATTTCTGTGAATATCAAAAATATATTTATATCTTTCCTTTTTAATTTTTTTCTTTAAGTTTTTAAGTTCGTAAAACCCTTTTTGCGAATCAAATGAAAATATATTAGAAATATTTTTATTTGCCTCAATTAATTCTCTATATTCTTTTTTAACGACAAAGTCAATCTGTGCTTCAGGAAACTTTTTTCTTAACAATCTAATGAATGGGAAAGTGAGAACAATATCACCAATTGAACTCATCCTGATTATTAAAATTTTAAATGGACGATTATTGCCCATATTCGATGTACCTGTATTTATTTATCATCCCATCAGAAACGATGCTTTTGAACATACCGTTTTCTTTATAAACAATAACACCTTCAACGTCATCAAGATTATTAATGAAATCCATTCCTTTTTTACGACCCATAACGAACACACCTGTTGATAGAGCATCTGCAAGTTCACCTTTTTCCGTTACAATAGTAACACTGATGCAATCATTTGCCGGATAACCAGTAAAAGGATTCAAAATATGATGATACCTGATGCCATTTACTTCAAAATATCTCTCATAGTCACCCGATGTTGCAACTGAACCCTCATTGATTTTAAATTCACCCCAGAATTTTTCACTATCGCGAGGATGCTGAATTTTTATTTTCGCCGTATCATCACTGACAACATATATGCCGAGTTGACCCCCCATATTCACAATAAATTTTTTAAATCCGTCTTTTTTAAGCAAAGAAACAACCTTATCAACCGTATAACCTTTTAAAAATCCTCCAAGGTCAATGCCCATATCATTTGCTTTAAAAGATATGGTGTTATTTTGCAAAATTACATTTTTATAATTAACAAGTTTAAGTTTTTCTTTAATACTTTGCTCATCGGGAACCTTTGGATTTTCCGATAAAAAATTCCATAATTTAACTATTGGGAAAACTGATATATCAAACGCACCTTTTGTTAAATCACAGTATTTCAAAGAATGTTCAATAATATATTTCATTTCATTTGTCAAAGATACAGGCATTTTACCAGCATTTACGTTAATATGATATAATTCACTGGAATCACTATATACATTTCCTATTTTTTCTATATAAGAAATTTCTTTAAATCCTTTTTCTATGCTTTTTTTCTTATAATTTTCATCATAATCTCTGTCATATATTAATATAGTCGCATAAGTGTCCATATGTATTTCAGTGAGTTGAACTGGAGGATATTCCTTATGCTTTTGACAGTTAATCAGAAGTAAAAAGCAAAGCGTAATAATAATCCTTATCATCTTTCCCTGTTAATAGCAAAATCAACAAATTTCAAAAGTGATTCTTTATAAGAGGAATCCATAAATATTTTCAAATTATTTTTGGCAAGGTCTGCATATTGTTGCGCTTTTCCATTAGCATACGCTACTCCCCCCGATTTCTCCGTAAAAGATATTATCTCTTTGATATCTTTTTTTTCTACGTCGTTTTGTAAAATTTCTATTATTTTTTTTCTTTCTTTTTTGTCACATATATTAAGTGAATATATTAAAGGAAGTGTGATACTGTTATTTTTAATGTCAACTCCTTTTGGCTTGCCAATTTTTTTTCTTTTTCCACTAAACTCAAATAAGTCATCTTTAATCTGAAAAGCAATTCCAAGATATTCACCGAATCTTTTCATAGCATTTCTTTTCTCTAATTCAATATCAGAAATAACAGCGCTTATTTCACAACATGCAGAAAAAAGCGCTCCAGTTTTATCAGCAATTATCCTTAAATATTTCCCTTCATCAACATAAAATTTACGACTCGACTCTATTTGCAAGATTTCTCCTTTAGCCATTCGGTTGGTAATGTTCGATAGTATCTTTAAGATTTCATAATTGTTCATTTCAGTCACGTTTTTCAACACAATTGAAAGTAGAAAATCCCCTACAAGAACAGAAAGTTGATTATTCCAAATACTATTAATCGTCGGTACTCCCCTTCGTTCATTAGCGTTATCAACGATATCATCGTGAATTAATGATGCAGTATGAAGGATTTCTATTATAACGGCAGATTTTATATGATTATCATTTATTTTGCCACAAAGACCACCCGACAATAACAAAAGTATCGGGCGAATTCTTTTGCCGTCTTGATTTTTTATATATTTAAGTATTATATTGAGCAATTCAATATCTGTTTGAAGAAACAATTTATAATTTTCTTTAAAACGGTGAAAATCATCTTTAATTGGTTCAATTAATGAATCAAGATTATAATCATTTCCCATCTTCTTCAACAATCTAACTTGTAACATTTTTATGAATTAAAATTTCAATAAATCAATAAATTTTAAAATAATTTTTGTAATTTGAATTAATCATACTCTTCGCCATATACTTCTTTACCATTTTCATCGCTTTTTTTCTCTTTTTCCTCAACAGTTTCTTCAAACTCTTTTTCAAAATCTTCTTCTGATTTTTTGGCAAATATCTTTGTAAGCCAAATACTGACTTCATAGAGAATC
>CAZBIT010000078.1:0-8141 GCA_964491835.1 uncultured bacterium | reverse complement strand
CCAGAATATACTTTCACGATTAATACTGGAGTGTATATTGTAAGTAAAAATTCTTTGAAGTTTATAGAAGATAGGTCATATTATGATATGACTGATTTGATAAAAAATCTAATCGAAAATAAGAAAAAGGTCATAACGTATCCAGTAAATGAACGTGACTATATTGATATTGGTCAATGGGAAGAATATAAAAATGCATTGGAACACTTTAATAAATATGGGACAATATGATTTTATCAAATTAATTTAATTATATTTGAACTCAAGGAGTGTTATAATGAGATATTGTACAAGGTGTGTCTTACCTGAAACTCATGATACGATTATGTTTGATGAAGAGGGAGTTTGCAGCGTGTGCCGTCAGATTGAATATAAGGATGAAAAAATTGATTGGGAAGAAAGGCGGAAAATGTTGGATAATCTGATTACTCAATATAAGGATAAAGGTGAGTATGATTGTATAATTCCTTTTAGTGGAGGTAAGGATAGTACTTTTCAATTATGGTTTGTAGTAAAGGAACTTAAAATTAAGCCTTTAGTTTTTCGTTTTGATCATTGGGGTTACCGACCTTTAGTCCAAGAAAGAAACAATCGAACTTTTAAGATTTTAGGGGTTGATGTATTACAATTTACACCTAACTGGCATGTAGTTAGGGAGCTGATGTTAGAATCTCTTAAAAGGCGTGGTGATTTTTGCTGGCACTGTCATACTGGTATATACGCTCACACAATGCAAATTGCTATACGATATGAGACACCATTGATAATCTGGGGAGAATCACTTGCTGAATATGCCTCCTGGTATTCTTATGATGAATTGGAGGAGGTTGATGAGAGGCGTTTTAATAAGGCAATGAATCTTGGTATGACAGCAGATGATATGTATGAATTTCTTGGTGGAAGAGTGAGTAAAAGAGATTTATATCCTTTTAAATTTCCTCAAAGAAAAGAATTAATGAAAATAAAGTGCCGTTCAATTTGTTTAGGTAATTATATTAAATGGGATATGAGAAAACAAGTGGAAATTATTAAAAAAGAATTAGGATGGAAACCACAACCGGTGGAGGGTGTTGCGCCGGAATATAACTATGATAAAACAGAGTGTTGTTTTCAAGGGATGCGTGATTACTGCAGATATATAAAACGTGGTTATGGCAGGACTGCCCATCTTGCTTCGGTTGATGTTAGAAACAACAGAAAAACCAGAGAAGAAGCTTGGGAATTGGCTCAAAAGTATGATGGTAAACGACCTGCTTCTATTAAATGGTTTCTTGATATATTGCAGATAACTGAAAAAGATTTTTTTGAAATAATTATGAAACATCAAGTAGATCCATGGAAATTTGACCCATCAAAAGTTGAAACAGTTGACCCATTACAAGATATGGATAAGTGGGATAGAACTCAAGTAGATGAGCCCAAAGTTGGTTTTACAAAAAACAATGTTGGCAAAACTGGAACTTATATATGATTGCGATTATTGACTATAATATGGGGAATGTTCGTTCAATTTTCAATGCATTACAATATATCGGTCAGGATTCAGTTGTAACATCGGATTCAAAAGTTATTGATGAAGCATCACATTTAATTCTTCCGGGTGTTGGAGCTTTTGGGGATGCAATTAAAAACTTAAAAGAGCGAGGTTTAATAGAAATACTAAATCAACAAGTTTTACAAAAAGGAAAACCTTTTCTTGGAATATGTTTAGGTCTTCAGTTATTAGCGAAAATAGGTAATGAGTATGGTTGTCATGAAGGTTTGGGATGGATTGATGCAGAGGTTATAAAATTTGACTTTGATGGAATAAAACTAAAAATTCCTCATGTTGGGTGGAATGACGTCACTCCAAAAATAGAACATCCATTGTTTGCAAATTTAAAAAAAGGTCAATTTACTTTTTACTTTGTTCATAGTTACCACATTGTTTGTCATCAAGAGCAAAATATCGCTGCAACTTGTGATTATGGAATTAATTTCACTGCTTGTGTTACTAAAGACAATATATTTGCCACACAGTTTCATCCTGAAAAAAGTCAAGATAATGGTCTTCAAATTTTGCAGAACTTTATAAATTGGAGTCCTTAAGGTTATATGGTAAAAAAAAGGATAATTCCAAAATTTCTCATTAAAGATGGAAGATTGGTTAAGGGCGTACGTTTTCATGAAAATTTTCGAGAAGCAGGTAATCCTGTCACAACTGCGAAAATTTACGATTCATATGGAGTCGATGAACTTATATTTTTAGATATCCTGGCAAGTATTGAGAGCAGAAAAACAGTAATAGATATTATTGAAAGGGCTTCACAAGAAATATTTATGCCTTTTACTGTTGGAGGAGGTGTAAAAAGTTTAGAGGATATTAATAGTTTACTTCGCGCTGGTGCGGACAAAGTTTCAATTAATACAGCTGCTGTGGAAAATCCAGGATTTATATTAGAAGCAACTAAAATGTTTGGAGACCAGTGTATTATTGTTGCAATTGATTATAAGGAAATTAGTCCCGGAGTTTTTCGAGTTTTCATACGTGGAGGATATGAGATGAAGGAACTCAATCCTGTTGAATGGGCATTAAGAATGGAAGATAACCATTGTGGGGAAATTTTACTTTGTTCGATAGATAGGGATGGAACGATGTCTGGATATGACTTAGAAATGATTAACAAAGTGAGTAATAAGTTAGAAATACCAGTAATTGCTTCAAGTGGTGCATGTGGTTTACAGGACTGTATTGATGCATTTGAGGCTGGTGCATCTGCTATCGCAATTAGTAGTTTGTTCATATTTACAGATCATAGTCCTATTAGGATTCGTTCATATTTATGGTCTAAAGGTGTTAATGTTCGTGCAAGTAAAGGTGGTAGAAATTAATGATTAATAAAGATAGGATTTTATGGTTAATTGTAGCAAGGTCAGGTTCTAAGAGCATACCTGATAAAAATATAAAGCTTTTAGGTGGAATACCTCTTCTTGCTTACAGAATAAAGACTGTTTTAACTTTTGCAAAAAGAGAAGATGTATGGATCTCAACTGATAGTGAGCATTATGCAAAAATTGCAGAATCATTTGGTGCAACAGTCCCTTTCATTCGCCCAAAAGAATTATCTTCTGATTCTGTAAAATCTGCTGAAGTAGTTTTACATGCTATGGAATGGGCAGAATCCTTAAATAAAAAATATAATGCTGTTGGATTATTAGAGCCAACATCGCCCTTTATAAAACCTATTCAGCTGATTGATGCGGTTAACATGCTATTTAAAGAAAAAGAAGCTGAAAGTATAGTTGCAGTGCGTGAATCAAGGCCGAGTTCTTTTTGTATTCAAAAAGAAGACAAATATCTTTCTGTAGTTGCAAATAATATTAAAACAAAAGGAATACTTCGACGGCAAGAGTTGGAAAGAGAAATTACTCCAAGTGGTGGATTTTATATATCCAAATGGGAAACTTTTAAACGAAACAAAACATTCTATACGGAAAAGACCTTAGCATATTTATTGCCTGATATTAATGGATTAGAGATAGATGAGTATATAGATCTATTATGGGCAGAATTTTTAATTGAAAAAAAAGTAATCAATACTATGGAATTTTTTACGTTGGAATAATTATGAAGATGTCTATTAACAAATCTGATTTATTAGATTATATAATTGAACAATTAAAAATATTTTTTCCCGATAAAAATTTAATAAATAAGAGAGATATTGAACATTATTTTGATTTAACATTGCAGAGAACTGAATTTTGCTTTTCTCAAGTAAAGAGTAAATATTTTGTTGTTGATTCAGAAGTCTATTTTAATCATTTACATGCTGACCATTATGCTATGTTTTTATATTTCTTTTCTAACACTCTTTACAAAAGTTATCAGGACTTATCAGTTTGTACTAAAATATTTTTACTCAATAAATACCTTCATGGTATTGATGCATTTTATGAAGTTGAATTGCCGGATATTTTTCTTTTTGTTCATCCAATTGGAACAGTTTTGGGGAGAGGTAAATATTCGAATTATTTTTTAGTTTATCAACGTTGTAATATAGGAAGTAATAAAGACATTTATCCTATATTAAAAGAATATGTTTGCTTACACCCTGGGTCTTCAGTATTAGGTAATTGCATTATTGAGGAAAATTGTAAAATAGCAGCAGGTTCATTACTATTGGATAGAAATCTTGAAAAGAATAGTTTATATATTGGAACTCCATTAAATTTTATTATTAAAAAATCTGAGAAAAGAAATCCTATTTGGATAGAGTAAGGTATTATTATATTTTTATTTGGATTTGTGATAAATAATCATAATAGGCAGGTTGATTATGGATATTAAGGGAATTGAACTTTGGGAAAAAGCGAAAACAATTATTCCGGGAGGAAACCAACTTTTATCAAAGAGAAGTGAAAGATTTTTGCCTGACCTTTGGCCATCATATTATTCTAAGGCTAAAGGTTGTGAAGTATGGGGGCTTGATGGGAAACACTATTTTGATTTTGCTCAAATGGGTGTTGGTTCTTGTGTTCTGGGTTATGCTGATAACGATGTGAATTCTGCAGTTATGAAAGCAATAAATTTTGGGTCTATGTGTACTCTTAATTGTTTTGAAGAAGTGGAACTTGCAGAAAGATTAATAGGGCTTCATCCGTGGGCAAATATGGTAAGATTTGCACGAACTGGAGGAGAAGCATGTGCAATTGCAATTAGAATAGCTCGCGCAGTTACAGGCAAGAGTAAAATAGCCTTTTGTGGATATCACGGATGGCATGACTGGTATCTTGCTGCAAATCTTTTAAATACATCGTTTCTTGATGACCATTTACTTCCTGGTCTTGAACCTTCTGGTGTTCCTGTAGAACTTAAAGGCACTGCATTTCCTTTTAATTATAACAAAATTGAAGAGTTAGAAAAAATTATTGAAATGTGTGGTAATGAGATTGGGGCTATAATAATGGAGCCGGAGAGAGACCAACCACCAGAAAATGGATTTCTTGAAAAGGTTCGTAATATTGCTTCGAGAACCGGAGCTGTTTTAATATTTGATGAAATTACTTCTGGATTCAGAATGAATTTAGGTGGAATTCATCTTATTTACAATGTTTATCCAGATATCGCAATTTATGGCAAAGCGCTTGGCAATGGTTTTCCTATATCTGTAGTTATAGGTCGTAAGGAAGTTATGGAAATAGCAGGAAATATTTTTATAAGTTCAACTTTTTGGACAGAAAGAATAGGTTTTGTTGCTGCTCTTGCAACTTTAAAGAAGATGGAATCACACAATGTCCAAAAATATTTAATACATTTTGGGGAGTTGATTAACGATGGATGGAAAAAAATGTCGATACAACATAGATTAGATATCAGGATAAGTGGTTTACCACCGCTAACTCACATCTCTTTTAAAGTGGAAAATCCACTTGAAGCACAAACTCTTTATGCACAGGAAATGCTTGAAAAAGGTTATCTTCTTGGCTCATCAATATATACAACTTATGCTTATTCAGAAAAATTAATCGAAAGATTTCTTTTTGATTCTAATTCTGCTTTTTTGAAAATTAGGAAAGCGCAAGAATCTGGGGATTTTAAGAGTTATTTGAAAAGTAGGATAATAGAACCCGGATTTAGGAGGTTGGCTTAGATGATAAGTAAGTTATTCGACCTTACTGGAAAAGTAGCGATTATTACAGGAGCAGCGGGTATTTTGGGTCGTCCATTTAGTTCGGCGCTTGCTGAGCAAGGTGCAAATATCGTTATGGTAGATTTGATCGAGTCAGAAATAGGCGAATTTGCTGGACAATTGTCGAGCAAATATGGAATAAGGTCAATTGGTATAAAATGTAATGTTACATTGCCTGATTCTGTAAAAAAAATGGTTGAGCAAGTTGTAAAAGAATTTGGTGAAATTCATGTTCTTTGCAATAATGCTGCTTCAAAGTCCGATAATTTAGATGAATATTTTGCTTCTTTTGAAGAATATACGTTGGAAGAATGGCGAAAGGTTATGTCTGTTAATATTGACGGAATGTTCTTAGTAGCACAAGCGGTTGGAAAACAGATGGTTAAGCAAGGGAAAGGAGGTTCAATCATTCAAACTGCATCTATTTATGGAATCTTAGGACCGGATAATCGTATTTACGAAGGTTCATTTTATATGGGACGTAAAATAAATACTCCTGCGGTTTATTCTGCTTCTAAAGGAGCAGTAATTGCATTAACAAAGTATTTAGCAACTTATTGGGCAGGTAACGGAATAAGGGTAAACACATTAACGCCAGGTGGTGTTGAAAGTGGTCAAAATGAGGAATTTAAAAAAAGATATACTAATCGGGTGCCGTTAAAAAGAATGGCGCTACCAAATGATTTGATAGGGACTCTGATTTTTCTTGCTTCTGATGCATCTAATTATATCACTGGAGAAAATATTATAGTGGATGGAGGATTAAGTGCTTGGTGAATTAAAATATTCCGCTATTTTCATATTAATAATAATGTTCAAACCTTGAGATTTATTGTAAATTTAAGAATTGTTTTCCCTCCTAATTCAAATATATTTTTCATTTTTTTAGAGAATAAATAAAGTTTGTAATATGAAAATATTGTTTTTTTCTTGGTTGGATAATGTTCTAATATCAAGACATTTGGCAAGATACTTAGAATTAAATTATAAGGATTTGAATATAGAAAAATTTACTTTTTTAACATCAAGACATTTTGAAGATGAATTAGCTCAAAGTGTTATATTAAATACCGAAAATGAAATATTCAAAATTTATTTGGATTTTTCATATGATAAAATTCCAAAGGTCACATTTGAAGAATTGAGAAAATATGAAAAGATTTACGGGATTCCAAATTTATATCTCTATGCTGTTACAGATAGAGAATTTATTGACCTTGATTTGTATAACGTTTATTCTAATAGATATAAGAATATCCCTAATGATAGAATTTATGATTTGATTATTTGGCATATTAAAAAATTTGAAAATGTATTCGAAAGAGAAAAATTTGATTTATTGATTAATCTCGATATCCCTGGATTTGAGGGATTAATTTTAAATAAAGTTGCAGAAAAAAAGAAGTGTATTCATTTTTATGTAAAAGATTCGAGAATTGTTAATAGAATATCTATTGTTGAAGATGAAATGGTAATGCCCATTAGATTAAATTCAATCTTTAAGGATTTATTAAAGAGAGAGTTGACTAAGAATGAAGAAAATTTAATTGATACCTTGTTGCTTGATTACAGAGGAAAAAAGATAAAAAGGATAAGTCCTGAACAAAAAAAGACAAGAATTTGGAATTTCATGAAATTTAATAGTTTATTCAACTTTTTTAAAATTTTAAATAAATCAAAACCTAAAACAGAAGTAAGTTTGTTTAAACTCATTAAAATTGCTCTAATAATTAGACTTAGAGTCATAATATTGAAATTGTTTGGAAAAAGTATATTTGATATATACGAACCTAATGATAAATATTTTTATTTTCCCATGTTTCTCCAACCTGAACTTGTTTGTGATTACATTAATCCATTTATCCAAAATCAGTTTGAATTAATTTATAATATTTCGAAAACACTTCCTGCTGGTTATAAATTGTATGTAAAAGAACATCCTGCTTCATTCGGAATTAATCCCATAGGTCTTTATAAACGTTTGAAGAAAATTCCTAATGTCAAATTATTACATCACTTTGACGATTCATATCAATTAATTCGAAACTGTGTTGGTGTGTTTACTGTTTATGGAACATCGGGTTGGGAAGCTTTTCTTCTTGGTAAACCAGTTATAACATTTGGAAATGTTTTTTATAATTTGGCAGAAAAAGGTGTATTTCTTGTAAAAAATCTTTTCGAATTACCTCTTGTATTACAGAAAGTTATTGAAGATTTTAAACTGGATGAGAATTATATAAAAAAATTTCTTCTCGCAAAATATAATTTTACATATCCTGGAAAGATGTATCCATTTTATTCCTTGGATGAAGTTTTGTCTGAGGAGAATATTAAAAATATAACCAGTGCAATTGTTTCTGAGTATAAAAGGTTGAAACATTATAAAATCAATGAATAGTTAATGGATGAAAGATTTCGGATAATCAAACAAATATTCAATACCTTTTTCTATCGTTTAGTTGGTTTTTT
>CAZBIT010000077.1:0-8292 GCA_964491835.1 uncultured bacterium | reverse complement strand
GTCCGTTTCTTATGCAAAATAAAGTATTATTTTTGATGTTGACATTTTCATCTTGTAATTTAAATCGTTTAAGAAAGAATTTTTTGTGTGAGGTATGGCAAAAATTATAGATGGCAAGAAAATCGCTGACGAAATAAAAGTAAAATTGAAACAAGAGTTAGAGGTTCTTAAGAGTCAAGGAGTATATCCTTCTCTTGGTGCTATATTGGTGGGTGATAATCCTGCTTCCAAAATTTATGTTGGTATGAAAGAAAAGGAATGTGTTAAATTGGGAATAAATTTGGATGTCAGACGCTTTGAAAAGGATTTGCCCCAGAACGACGTTATAAAGAATATAGAGGAGTTCAATAATAATAAAGATATAAGTGGGATATTGGTTCAATTGCCACTTCCACCTCATTTAAATGAAAGTGAAATTTTAATGAGTATTAATCCCGAAAAGGATGTTGATGGTTTACACCCGATAAATTTTGGAAAACTTCTTTATGGAGAACCAAAGTTTATTCCCTGCACTCCTGCTGGAATTCTTGAAATTCTTAATTATGAAAAAATCGATACGGTGGGTAAAAATGTAGTGATTGTTGGAAGGAGCAATATCGTGGGAAAGCCAATTGCTGCTCTTTTAATGAGAAAAGCAGAAAATGCCAATGCGACGGTTACTGTTTGTCATACTAAGACAAAAGACCTTTCATATTTTACTAAACAAGCAGATATATTAATAGCGGCAATGGGAGATCCCGAAAGAATTAGTGGGGAAATGGTCAAAGAGGGTGTTATTGTCATTGATGTTGGACAGAACAGGGTAAGCGATTCTTCTTTAGAAAAAGGGTATAGAATTGTCGGTGACGTTCATTTTGAATCAGTCGAAAAAAAGGCAAAAGCAATAACTCCAGTTCCTGGTGGTGTGGGACCATTGACCATTGTTATGCTTTTAAAGAACACAATTTGGGCTGCGAAAAATCTGCATAATGCACAAAAAAATGACTGAAAATTTTACAGATTATTGAGAAAAGCCACTTTTTTAAAAGATAATTGTTATTTTGATTTCCCTCTGTTAATTCTTCTTAAATTTATAAAAGTTCTATATATACATAAAAAATTTGTCTTGACTTTTTATGTGAATTATATTAATCTATGTGTATAAGTTTTTAAAAGAAATAATTATTTTGAACATAATGGAAGAAACAATTTTTGATAAAATATCTAAAGTATTTAATGTAAAAATTAAATCTTCAAAATTTGAAAAAGATGTTCCCTCAATATTGTCTAAAAATGGGAAAATATTTTATGTCAATGAGAAATATTCTCTTGAGTCGCAAGTTTATTCTATATTTCATACGTTAGCACATATTCAACTTGGAACTGAGTGTAAGAAATCCACATCTTCAGAAGAGAAAGCGGTGGAACTCCTAACACTTGAACTGTTAATACCCGAAGATGAAATTAAGGAATACATAAATTGTTCGCTCTTTAAGTTAAAAAATATTTTTCCTTATTGTTTATATGAAACAATTGCAAAAAGAATTCTTTTGCTTAAGAAAACCAATCTATCTATTTGGTATGATTACGAACTTGTTTTTAGAGAGGACTCTTTAGATAAGCCCATAGGAAAGGACCCAGACCCATTCGAAATGGAATGTATGATATATTCATACAAAATACAAGGTTCAGTGGGTAGAGCGAATGAAAATAAGGGATTAAGATGTAATGCATATTTTGTCAAAGAAAAATCAAAAAAGGAAATAATATTATTCACCGAAAGGATAAATCTATAAAGTGAAAAAATATTTAAATATTTTTATTATAATTTTAATAACATTTATAATTCTTCCAATAAGAATAACTGCTCAACAAGAAATCAGCAGGGATTTTGTGGTTATTGAGAATAAGGACATTATTATTAGAGAGAAACCTGATTTATCTTTGGATGTAGTTAAATATAATAGATTGAATCCTGTATTAAATGATACGTTTGAAGTCGTAAATGAATCAAGTGAATTTTATCAAATTAATTTTTTATCAGATAAAAGTCAATATACTGCTGGATGGATTTTGAATACCGACGTTAGAGAAAAATTCACCACACATCCAATAATTAAGTTTGACATAGAATCAGACAAAGATTTGGTCACTCAAAGAATTAAACAGGTAATTTTTCATAGGGAATGGAATGCTGTGATAAAAAATACTATTTATCACGGGGAAATTATTGAGGGGATGGATAATCAGATGATTTTAACGAGTATAGGGAAACCTGATGCGGTAAATAAATTCTATACGTCTAATTCGCAGATTGAGCAGTGGACATATCAAAAACCTCCATTTAATAATCTTGTTTTAAATTTTAAAGACGGGATTTATGCTTCTTATAAAAGATATGAAGTGCCATTGGATGTTCAATTTAAAGATAAACTTTCAAAACGTAAAAAATATCCTTATAGGACTCAAGGAATAGAGTTAATGTCCCTTGGCGGTGCTTCTGGATTAATTGCTTATGCTTTTCTCAGAGGTGAAGATGGGAAATCTATTCTCTTTTCTTCTGAACACAAAACCGTGTCATACGTTATTTTATCGACGGTAGTTGTAGCTGAAGCTTTTGGATTTTATCTTTATCGATACTCAAAAGATGCTTATGAATTAGGAATAAAATCTAATAGTAATGGTTTTCAATTTGCATTTAAATATAACTTTTAATTCTAATTAGAGATTTTCAACACCCATCATATTGAATTCTAACGATAACGATAATTATATGAAAATATTTATTTTAAATGGAATGAATGATGAGATATTTTTATGATAGGAGTTGAAGAAGAAATATGAAAAAAGAAAAAGAATATGATGTTCTGATAGTGGGTGGAGGAATTGCGGGAATATCTGCTGCATTGGAATCTTCTCGCTCTGGATTAAGCACCGCATTGGTCGAGAAAACGATACTATGGGGTGGACTTGCGACATCTGGATTGGTCCCAATTTATATGCCATTATGTAATGGAAATGGAAAACAAGTCACGTTTGGCATTGCAGAAGAACTCCTTAAATTATCTATTAAATATGGACCCGGCAATATTCCAAGCGGATGGTTTGGTCAAGATGGAGAAGAATTGGACTTTAGATACGATGAATTATATCCAGAGGGAAAGTTAAATAAACGCTATTTAACAATTTATTCTCCAATGGCTTTTGTGTTTGAATTGGATGAAATTCTTGGGGAATCGTCTGTCGATTTGTGGCTTGATACGCTTGCCTGTCAACCTGTGATGAAAGGGAATAAAATTACAGGGATTGAAGTAGAGAATAAAAGTGGGAGAATTTTAATCAAAGCTAAGTGTATTATCGATGGAACTGGTGATGCAGATATTGCCTATAGATGTAAGGCTCCTTGTGAAGAAAAAGGGAGTTATCCATCTTTTTTATATCAATATGCTTCATTAATGCTTGCCAAAGAAGCGGTGCAAAAAAATTCTGCTTTCCGTCTTATTACATGGCAAGACGGAGGTGGTGCTAATGAATATAATGAAGGATATAAAGGGAATAAAGGTATTTTTACTGGAACAAGTGGTAAAGGTGTTAGTGAATTTGTTATGGAGAGCAGAAGAATTGCAAGAGAGAAACTAAAAGAGGAACAAGAAGGAGAAGGTGAGAGTGGCAGGGAGAATATTTATCCGGCAAGTTTGCCAACGATGGTGCAGATTAGAATGTCAAGAAGAATTATAGGAATGGAAACGGTTTTGCCTGATATGTGCAATAAATATAATGAAAACTCCGTTGGATTAATTGCTGACTGTCGTGAAATAAATTCAGTATGGGAAGTTCCTTATGGAGCATTAATTCCACAAAATGTTGAAAATCTCCTTGTAATAGGAAGATGCGTTTCTGCTGAAGGTTATGCTTGGCAGGTAACTCGACTTATTCCCGCTGCGGCTCTAACGGGACAAATATCGGGAATTGCGGTAAAATTAGCAATCCAACACAATACTTCACCAGACAAAATTCACATAAAAGATATACAGAAATGTATAAAAGATAAAGGAATTATTCTAAATATATAGAAAGTTAAAATATATTATGGAGGTTAATTAATATAAAAATGTTTAAAAAAGAAGATTTATCAAAGATAAAAGAAGAAATACAAAGGGTGGAAAAAGAAATAAGTTTGCTTGAGGAAAAGAAATTAAATCGTCCAAAAGAATTTACTCCATTGGAAAATATGAAGTTGCCAATGCTTCACCAGGCACTAAAAGAATTATTAAGCAGGTTAAAAGGTCAATAAATTTAATTTTGGTTAATGGAATAGAAGAATATTTTATATTAATTTAATTAATTGCGGGGTCATCTAGCGGCAGGATGTGAGGCTCTGAACCTCATCACCGGGGTTCGAATCCCTGCCCCGCAGCTAAATTCTTTTTGACTTCATCAGATTTTTTTAAAAAACACATTTATTTAACTAACCGTAAGAATTCTTTTTAAAATTTCATACACTTTATCTGCTAATAATTATATAATTTTTTATTTTGGTGATGTGATTAATACAATTAGAAATGATTTGTAATTATGAGTTGTTTTGTATATATTTTATTTAAAAATTCTACATTTAGCATTATATAAAATTTTTATTAAAATTATATTTTTGAATTTATGTTTTTTTTAAAACTTGATAATATTTATTTTAAATATCAAAATAACGATAAATGGATTTTAAAAGACGTCAATTTAAAGATTGAACAAGGAGAGTATGTTTGTATATTAGGACGGTCAGGTTCAGGGAAAAGCACACTCGTAAAAATATTAAATGGCCTTATCCCTAATATTGTTAATGGTGAGTATAAAGGCAATACATTAATAGATGGTTTTAAGGATGTAAATGATGATAATATAATTTTAAAAAATATTTCAAAGACCGTTTTTCAGAATCCTGAGTTTCAATTAATTAACAATTTTGTTTATGAAGAATTGAGCAATGATTCGAATTGTGATTATTACCTTGAGGTCTTCGGGATTTCTGACTTAAAGTTCAAGAGAATTTGTGAACTATCATCTGGAGAAAAACAAAAGATTGTAATTGCATCTGTTTTTTCTTATAAACCACACATTGTAATTTTGGATGAACCAGCATCAAATCTTGATGAATCATCACAGCAGTTGCTCTGGGAATATTTAAAGAACATTAAAAATAAAAATAATATCACTGTTGTGATTATTGAACATCAAATCGAAAAAATTAAACATCTTATTGATAAATTCTATTTTATTGAGAATAGTAAATTGGAAGAAATTAGTGGTGACGTTCTTGAAGAAAAGGTCCTTCCCCCTTTATGCAAATGTAAAGTTTTGTCTGAATTTGATTCACCAATCTTGGAAGTGAAAAATGTAAGTTATTCCAATAATTGTGGATTTAAACTAAACGATATTTCCTTTCATTTAAATTATAGTGAAATTTTGGGATTGACTGGACCAAATGGCTCAGGGAAATCTACTATTGCAAATATTGTTATGAAAATAAAAAAGCCAATGTTTGGAGAAGTATTATTTAAAGGTAAAAAAATTAAGAATAATAAGGGTGAAATAGGATTAGTAGTTCAGAATCCATTACATCAAATATTTTGCACCAGTGTTTATGATGAAATTTGTTTTGCACCTCGAAATTTCAAAAGTTTTTCAAAATCATATTTAGATAAAATAACAGAAACGTTTGGTCTTACTGAATTGTTAAACTGTTCTCCACTTACGTTGAGTTTCGGAGAACAGGAAAGAACCGCCATCGCTTCTGTTTTTTCATATCAACCAGAAGTAATTATTATAGACGAACCAACATTAGGACAAGATGACATAACGATAAAAAATATTATGGGATTTATCCTTAAAGAAAGGAAAAAAGGAAAAAGTTTTTTAATAATTTCTCATAATAAAAATATACTAAATAGAATCTGTGACCGCATATTAATACTTAAAAATGGTATCCTTACAACAGCAATTCCAGAAAAGTAAGTCACGCAATATAGCATTTATTGCTATATTTGGGACTATTTGGGGAATAATAGAAGTATCAGTTGGCACTTATTTACATATTTTTAGATTTCCCTTTACTGGTGCGTTAATGTCTTCATTGTCTCTTCTAATAATTCTATCAGGGTCGGTTTTTATTGATGAGAAGTTGGCAATAATCAAAATTGGCGCCGTTGCTTGCTTTGTGAGAATTTTTTCTGTTGGGAGCATAATAATATCTCCATTGATTTCAATGGCTATCGAGGCAATCATTGCAAACGTTATAATATTGATATTTTCAAAAAATGTTTTCTCATTTATATTAACGGGAATTACAATTGTTACATATACATTTTTCCACAAATTCATTGCACAGGGAATATTATTCGGAAAAGGAATATTTAAAATGTATATAGACGTTCTAAATGAAGGTTCTAAAATACTTGGAATTGATATTCATTATGCTTTTTTGATAATTTTTTTATTAATATTGTTGCATATAATATTAGGGATTATAACGGGGATTTCCGCATTCTACTTAGCAAATCAAGCAAAAAAGAGATTGGGTTATAAATGAAAAAGGAAAGTATTAACGAAAAAATAATATTATCGTTGTCTATCATTTTGATGATTTCCGCTGTGGTTATTCCTTATGAATTTTTATTTGGTTTAACTGTTTTTGGTTTTATCATCTTATTGCTATTTGATAGAAAAGCATATAGAGAGTTTGGGAATTTAAAATTCTGGCTCTTCCTTTTTGTGATAGTAATCGTTATACCGACAACAATCGGAGAGAAAGATTCAAATTTTTACTTTATAAAATTTTCCTCAGAAAATCTTGCACTTGGAATTCAAATGACTTTACGCTCTTTTTGCATTTATACAGGAGTAATTTTGATTACCAGAAATATTTCGATAGGCAAAATCAACGATATATTAGGGAAATTGAGATTATTTGAATTTTCATATATAATACCCATTGGACTTAATATAATTCCCATAATAAGGAGAAACTTTTTTCAAATTGTCACCGTTTTTAAATTAAGAGGTGGTTTTAAGAGAAATAGATTTAAAAATATTTTTAAGTTTTTGCTTGCACTTTTAATCAACACTATTAAGGTATCTGAGGAAGTCGCTCAGATAATCGAATTGAATCAAACTAATCGAAAATAAAAAATAAATAAGAAAGGTTTGAAATAATATGTTGCATCTCTCTGTAGATAAATTTAGGATTATTGCTTTATGCTCAATTCTGTTTTTTCAATTTGATTTTTTATTCTCCCAAACGCAAGATTCACTGAAAGAATACTATCTTGGAGAAATTGAAATAACTGCAAATAGGGAGAGAACTAAATTATATACTTCAAGAGATGAAGTGAATTTTAATTTTATTGAAACGACTGATGCTTTGAGCATATCAGAAGCGGTTAAGTTTCTTCCGGGAATAAGAGTAGCAAATAATTCTAAAAATGAAATGTCTGTGGACATTAGAGGTTACACGCAAAGGCAAGTTACAATATTGCTTGACGGCGTTCCAATTTATGTGCCTTTTGATGGTATGATTGATTTAAGTCTGATTCCTGTAGAAAATGTCGATAAAATTTCTGTTGTGAAAGGGGCATCATCTATTTTATATGGCCCAAATTCTATGGGAGGTATAATTAATATTATAACCAGTGAATCTACCACAGATAACAATTTTAACTTAAAGGCTGCTTCTGGAACAAATATTTCAAATTTTTATAATTTCAGGAAATATGGTAAAAAGGGAATTGTAAGTTACTATTTGAGTAGTGAATACATTAAATCTAATGGTTTTAAAATATCTGAAAAGTTCAAAAGTTTAAAAGAAAAGGAAGGAAACGTAAGAGATAACAGTGATTACGTTAAAAAAAATTTATTTTCAAAAGTTATAATAAACCCTTCCGTTGACAAAAAATTAGGATTATCCTTTCATTATGTGAACAATGAGAAAGGGCTACCACCAAGTATAGCATCATTAAAACCGAGATACTGGAGATTTGCCAATTGGGATAAGTGGGTCTTAAATGCAACAGGAGAATTTATAGTAAAGCCCAATTTTATGATTAAGAGTATGATATTTTATGATAAATATTATAACGTTCTCGATTCTTATGATGACCAGAATTACAATTCACAACTGAAAAAATATGCTTTCCATTCCACATATGATGACCATTCAACAGGAGGAATGCTTTATGCTATGTATAATGTTAAGAAGAATAATTTTTTAAAATTTTCCACTTCATTGAAATATGATGTGCATAAAGAACAGGGCAATAGAAA
>CAZBIT010000076.1:0-8311 GCA_964491835.1 uncultured bacterium | reverse complement strand
ACTCATTTATTTATTCCTTACTTTTGCCCTATAATTCCTATATTATTAAATGTATAAAAAGCTAATCTATAGCGCTTTATTTTTTCTTTTATCCACTTTCGCATTCCTTTTATAAACCATATCCCTTTTGGATATAATGGGAGTTTTATTCCAAACTTAAAAAAGATTTCTCTTAAAATTCGATATAAAATACTTGGGTTCATCCAATCCCCGTAAACTGAAATTATTTTTTTAACGCCTTCATTTTTTAACATATTCTCCAATTCTTTTATAGAATATTCCGTTTCCCATCCAGCAAACCATTTGTTAAAAAAAATAAGTATATGTTTTAAAAGTGTATATAAATGATATCTCTGGGGTGCATCTACTAAAATTAGTCCCCCACTCTTTAATACCCTTACATTTTCTCTTAATATTATTTCGGGATTTAAGAAATGCTCAATAAGCCCTTGGTGAAAGACTATATCAAAAGAATTGTCTTTAAATGGCAGTTTAAAGGCATCCCCTTTTATAAGTTTAAGAGTTATATCTTCTTCAACTATTTGTTCTTTAATAGTTTTCAAAGAACTTTCTGCATAATCAAGAACATAAACGTCCCCACCTAAAGTTTTAATCCTGATACTGTCTCTTCCACTACCACCACCAACTTCTAACACTTTTTTATTATTGAAATCAGTAACCGCTATTAAATTATCTACTAAACATCGGGAAGTAGGATAAACATCTTTAATATTTCTATTTCTACTCCAGAAATTTTCCCAATGAGATATTTCAGAACCTGACATATTTATTTCTTTTATTAATCAAGGTAAATTTCATCCGCCATCGTTATCCGCTTTTTTATAGAAGGATGAGAATAAAAGAAAAACTCCACAACTGGATTAGGGTCCCAGTCAGCAAGATTTATATCTTTCAATTTTAGCATACTTGATACAAAATCCTTTTTGCCCTGCATAGTTTCAAGCGCATATTTATCGGCAGACTTTTCAAACTTTCTCGAAATAGCATTGCTCAAAGGCATAGTCATCAATCCATACAAAAACAAAAATAAAAAAAGTAATGGAATTGCAGCAATATCATCAATTCCATTAAATCCAAAAAAAGGTAAAGATTTTTTATATAAAAAACTTGCGATAAATAACGAAATAAACGTGCTTATTGCACCTACTACAATCAATTTCCATATATGAGAAAAGTGATAATGTCCAACCTCGTGAGCAAACACAGATCTCAACTCGTCGATTGTAAAATTATTAATAAGATTATCACCAAGTATAATCCTCTTACTTTTTCCAAGCCCGGTAAAACCAGCGTTTGCCTTTTTTGTATTTTTACTAATATTGAAAGAAAAAACACCCGAAATCTTCAGACCAACTTTCTCACACATCTCCATCAGTTTTTTTTTCAATTCCCCTTCTTCAATAGGTTCAAACTTATAAAATAATGGAAAAATAACAAGTGGAGCAATCTCTGATAATAAAACGGTAAAAAGAAACAATAATATTCCAACTGCAATCCACCAAAAATCTTTAAAATTCCTTAAAAAAGAATATAATAAAAATAAAAGTGGGAGAAATAAAACCATCGATACTGCAAGCGATTTAAAAGATTCCCATAACCACCCAATAAACTTCTGATTGGAAAGTGAATATTTATGTTCAAGTACGTATTCCGTATAAAAATGCAAAGGAGTAAATATGACTAATTCCATTAAACTCAAAACAATTATATAAATAAGAAATTGAATATATGGATTACTATGTAAAGAAACAGCAGCATCTCTAATTATCAATGATAAACCAGAAAAAATCAACATCAAAAGAAAACATAAAAGAAGCCCCAATTCAACTAAAGAAAAAATTATTTTTTTCCTATTATATTCTTTTGCTCTTTTCGTCTTATCATCATTCGCATCAATATTTTTTTCATTATTCATATTTATAATCCCAAAATTGCGATAGGATTTTTAATATCATAAATAAACAATATATTGTCTGAATTAATTTGGTGATATAATATTATGATTTTTCTCATTGTTGGTAATAACATTATTGTAGAGATGTTGCATGCAACATCTCTACAAAATACATGCGTCTCTATTATAATTTATTTTCTATTACAATTTTCAGGTATCGTATATATTTTTCAAATTTTACTAATATTTTATCACTATAGTTTCAAATAAACAAAAAATATTTTAAAAAAATATAACAAATTGGACAAGAAAATATAAATGAATCAAATCTATCTAATACACCACCGTGACCTGGAATGATATTGGAAGAATCTTTGACTCCTGCTCTTCTTTTCAAAGCGGACTCTATTAAGTCACCAATCTGCCCGAAAATCCCAATCAATATTCCCATTATCAATGCTCCCCAGAAACTTAAAAAATTTATATATATATACTTTGCAATAATTGAAATAACAACAGCCCCCAAAAATCCCATAATTGCACCTTCAAGCGTTTTATTTGGACTAACAGAATGAAAAAAACTATGCCTACCGAATTTCCTTCCCCCAAAAAATGCCGAAATATCAATTGTCCAGACAGATAATAAAATAAGTGATGCAATCTTTCCACCAGAATAAGATTGTAATACTATTTTATCCACATCTTGAATAATCAATAAAATTACAGTTATAAAAATTGAAAAATATAATGTCCCAAAAAATGTTCCTGATGTTTCATAAAATACATATTCACTTTTCCTTAAAAAAATCATCGGCGATAAAGAAATAATAAAAACTAAAAACACTAAAAAAAAATGTTCCCCACTTAAAAAAAGCATATCAATAAAAATTAAACTTCCAAAAAGATATCCGTAAATCCTATATGACTTAATGTTCATTTTATCCATAAGAGAAAAAAATTCTTTTAACGCTAAAATAAGCAATAAGAAAATAAAAAGGGCAAATATATATTTCCAAAAAATCGCAGAAAAAAATATCAAGGGACCACATACAACACCCGTTATTACACGTAACTTTAGATTTTTTTCCATACAAGTTTTGTGATTGATTTATTACATTTCAAACTAATTATAAAGAAAATAACTTATCTCAGATATAATGCCAGAAGTCCAACTATCATATCGCCTTTTAAGATTTTATTTAATCTATTAAAATTATATTTACTATGATTTCTAAATAGTGAATAAATCACATATAGAATTACAAAGTCAACGCAAAAAACTACTAATAAATATAAAGCACTGTATCCAAGGAATAAATATGGGTATATTGTGAAAATAGAAAGTAATAAAAATATAATTGTAGCAAAATAAATTGATTTTTTTACACCGAATTTTATCGGAAAAGTGTTTAAACCTGCTAATTTATCCCCCTCAATGTCTTCTGTGTCTTTAATAATTTCTCTCCCAAAGTGAAACAAAAAAGCAAAAATCGCAGGAACAAATGCACCATTAATATTTCCAACAGCAATCCCCCCATATATAAAAGCAAGACCCGTAAGAAAACTTATTGTAATATTACCAAACAAAATACTATTTTTAAAAAAACTATTATATAAAAACAAAAAAACAAAAGCAATTAATGCAATAAAAACCCCCTTTAAACCGACAAAGAAACTAATTACTAATCCACCTATTGACGTTAATGCCCACATTAAAAGCGCATCAGACCTTTTTACAATACCAGATGGAACTGGACGATTTGGTTTATTTATTCTGTCGGATTCTATATCATAGTAATCATTTAATACATTGCCCCCCGCACATATAAGTCCAGCAGATATACAGGCAAACAATAATTTTTGATGTGGACTAATATTGCCACCAACCCACGCTCCAATAAATACCGATATGAAAGTAATCATCACATTCAAGGGTCGTGTAAGTTTTACTGCACCATAATAATTTCTAAAATCAACGTTTAACATAATTACATCTAAAAATAAAATATTTCAAAATAATTCTAATCTATAAATTTTTAAATATCATAAAATTACTAAAATTTATTAATTAAAACAATAATTATATGTAATTTAATTATAAAAAATTATCATTATAAAATAGAAGTTTTTTGACTTTTATTGCAGAGATGAAAAGTTAAAAGAAAGCATTTAAAAATTTATCAAACTGTGAATATTTTTAAAACATAATTTTGACCAAGTTTCAAGTATATCGAATTCCCTTTCAATTTCTGAAATGGTTTTAAAAGTGATTTTTGTAATCTCTTTTTCTCTTTTAAATACTTTATCGCTATGCAATTTCCATAAATGTATTACACCAAAATGCACTTTACCCACATCATTTGAATCATCATTTAGAACACCAACTATTTTTGAGTCAAAAGTTGAATTTATCTCTATTTCTTCAAAAACCTCTCTTTTCATTGCTGAAATATACGCATCTTTATCGGTTTGGAACAAATTAAAATCATAGTAATTAATATGCCCCCCTATACCAATTGAACCCAATAAATTAAGCCTTTTCTCTCCACTTCCTTTTCCCCTAACATAATAGAGAATCTTATCCTGAAACGTAATTATCACATAAGGGATTAATTGCTTATAATCCGGATTATTTTCAACTTCTCTTCTGGACAGAAAAAAATATAATCTTTCACCAATTATTTTATCCATATACTTCTCATAATTAATATTTATACCACTGAAATATCCTAATTCATTTAAAAGTGTCGTTTTAAAAATTAGAACAAGTTCACTTTCTTTATCATAATTTTTCATTTTTTACCTTCTTTTTTATGCAAAAAAATTATTCACACAATGCTTCTACATTAAGTAATCAAAAAATCCCAAAGGACTCCTTAACGTGGAATCCTTTGGGATTTTACCCTTTATAATTAAATTTTCTTTTATAAATCGAAAATTACTTTTTCGGCAGATATTTGCTAACATCAATATTATGAATTCTTGCCATAGTTCCATAGTACATCTTATCTCGTGTTTCCTGTGATACTTCGCAAGCATCTAACATATTGTTGAATCTGAGTATATTTTCTTCCAATCCATCTGGAGTTTGATCTGTTCCAAAAACAATTTTTTCAAAAGCAGGGACTGCATCTTTTGGCATATGCGGTTTTCCCAAATAAAGTGTCCACCAGAGATATTCTTTCCAATACCAGGGGTCTTCCATTTTTTTAATCAATGAAGACCCTGTCATATCAAAGTAAAGATTTTTATTCCTGCGAGCAACTTCGGCAGCTTCGTCATACCATGGATTACCAAAATGAGCAGCGTGTATATATAGATTAGGGAATTTAACGCAAATAGTTCCAAGATAACCGGGTCTCATTCTTGACATCTGTCCACTTGCAAGTATTCCCAAATGAGGGCAAATTGGCATTCCAAGTTTTTCTGCAAGTGCCCATATAGGGTCGTTTTTCGGGTCATCATAATTCCAATCTGTTCTTGCAAATAATTCTCCCAATCCCTTAAAACCCATATCATATGCCTTTTGAACATCTTTCACAGCAGTCGGGCTATCAATATCAATTGCTGCGTATGGAATAACTCTATCAGGATGTTCCTTGGCAAACTTTATTCCTCTTTCCCAACTATTCATACCCATAAGGACACATCCCATTGCATTGTATTTCCCGTAAATATCCAGAAAATCTTTCTCCCATTTATCGGATGCTCCATAATGAATGTGGTCATCAATAAGAAAGCCAGGAGTTGCCATACTTGGCTTGGGCAGCATCCGTTGCTTCTGCCCAGTTTGACAACCAAATACATACCCTAACACTGATAACACCAAAATATAATTGATTATCTTTTTCATATTTTTTACTCCTTTCTTGTTAATTGTTAAAAATATTTAACATTGTTTAAATCAATACCAAGCATCTTTGAGCCAATTATTTTTAATTTATCCAGAGGACCAACGAAGATATAAACATCTAAAGAATGCGATTCCTCCTCATTTGGTTTCATAACTTTTGCTGGTCCATGACATTCAATCTCTGCAAATCCTCCCATTTTCCCATCATCATTATACATTTGAATAACGTCTCCATTTTCTCTTTTCACCCCCCAAGGACCATCAACGTATATTCCTTTATCTTCAACTGGAAATTTTTTAATATATAAAACACCTTGATTTTCTTCCTTGGTCCAAAAATAAGCAATCAATCCTTTAGCACATTCAGATGGGATACCAATCTTTTCCCTTCTTTTTCCATCGATTTTCACACTTAATAAATTATTTGATAAATTGACTCTCTCCGGCAAAATCGGTTCAAAATATCCTTGATATGGATTCTTTCCTTTCGGTGGTGGATTGATGGGAACAAGTATTGTGCCTGGCGGTGAAATTTGCATTAAACTCCACAATCCAACAAGTGGAACGTCCTTGCCCACTGCTTTTGCGGAAATGTTCTTAAGAGAATGAACTAAATTATATCCAACAATTTTTATCCCCTGTAGTAATTCTAAATCTGATATGGGAGGATTATCCAAAATAGTTATATCGCGTTTTAATTCAAGATTATACTCATTTCTCATTTTATCACGAATAATAAATCTATTAGAAAGAGAAACGGATTTATCCGTTTGTGACAATACAGTATAAAGACCTGGGTCCATTTGTATTGGGCAGTTCCATTTATTCTCATTATCAAAATAAAATGCGTCTTCTGGTGCAATCCAAGACCGATGACCGCCAGGATTAATAAAAGGAACATCCGCTACAAAAAAGCTATCAGATGTTATTTCATTATTAACCCAAAATAAATTTTCACCTTGAATTCCATCAACAGAAACACCAATTATTCTACCACCCATTTCTTGAGATACAAGTAAAACACTGTTATTTCTCACAAGTGTTATAAAGTTGACTTTCCCCGCTAATGCAGAGATAAGTTCATTTAATCTTTCAATCTTCACTTTTTCAATCATTGGCTTTTTCGCTTTTTGACAATTTGAATTTATAATTACTATTAAAAGAATACTGCAAGTTAATAGCGTTATCTTTCCTAACCTTATAAAATTAAGAATTTTCATATTTATATCCCAATATTAATAATATTAAAACTTTTAAAAAAAATGAAAATCTTATTAATATATTAAAATTTACCTTATTTTCAACGTTGCAAAACTTGCAAGCGCAAGAAGAATCGACACAATCCAAAATCTCACAACAACAGTCGGTTCAGCAATTCCCCTATATTGAAATGTATGATGAAGAGGGGCTCTGAAAAAAATTCTTCTGCCAAGTTTAGCAATTCCAATTCTATCCTGTATTAAAACGGATAATGCTTCTGCAAGGAATATTCCTCCTGCAATGAGAAAAAGAAATTCCTGTTTTATTAAAATAGCAGTGACAGCAATCACTCCGCCAAGTGATTGAGAACCAACATCACCCATAAAAACCTGCGCCGGATAAGTGTTATACCATAAAAATCCGAGACCAGCACCTATAACTGAAGCACAAAACACCGTAATCTCACCACTTTTAGGTATATGTTCGAATAAAAGATAGGTAGAATAATCTATTCTACCTAATATATAGGCAAAAACCCCAAAAACAGCGGCAACAACCGAAGCAGGAACAATTGCAAGTCCATCAAGTCCATCCGCAAAATTAACTGCATTTGAAATCGCCATCACGACGAAGACGATAAACAAAAGATAAAACCACGAAAGATTTAAGACAGGTCCTTTAAAAAATGGAATATACAAATTAAACATAATTGATTTTGGATAAGGAGTCATATTTTCACTTAAAATCACAAATCCTAAAAAGAAGCCGAAAATTGCTTGAAGTATCAATTTTTGCGACCTCGACATTCCTTTATCACCACCCCCTTTTTTTATCTTCAAATAGTCATCAAAAAATCCAATCCCGCCAAACCAAAAAATCGACAAAATTAAAAGTTGAACGAACCTATTTGAAAGGTCGCACCATAAAAACACAGGTATAAGTATAGAAATAATTATTATCATTCCCCCCATTGTAGGAGTTCCATCTTTATATATAGAAGCCAATTCTCTATAATAATACCTTGAATATTCTCTTACTCCTTTTTTTTGAAGGAAGTTAATAATTTTTCTACCAAAAATAATAGAAACAAAAAATGCGGTTGCAAATGCAAAAATTGACCTGAAACTCAAATAACCAAAAAGCCTTAAAAAAGAAAAAATGCTTTCTGGGTCATAAAGCCATTTATATAAATAATGTGCCATCAAACTCCTTCTTAATTATATTTATGTATGAATATTTGATTTAATTCCATATTTAATTCTTTTTCGTCTTTAATTTTTCCACGGGAAAACAATCTGTTAAGTGCAACTATTAACATTCTCCTTACTTTCTGATTTGGATGG
>CAZBIT010000075.1:0-8362 GCA_964491835.1 uncultured bacterium | reverse complement strand
TAAGTTTATGTAAATATAAATGTTGAAAATCCTTTTAAAGAATTTATGAATTATTTAGTTTAATTATTATATTTCAATTTTCAGGTAATTGAATAACAAAACATTAAACATCATTTCTTAATTCCATTTTTTTTAGAAATTTATTAAATTTTTTATCGAAAGGAAAAGGAAATTTACTCATAAATACATTCTTCAACATTCCAACAATATGCTTTTATTTTATCATATTTATGTTTTTGATTGAATTCTTTTAACTTTTTAAACAAAGAATCTTTTGTATCCTCATTAATACTCAAAAGAATAGCAGAATTAAATCCGGGGAAAATATGAGTCCCCAGTTTAGGTCTTCCCTTTTCACTTTTGTCCATTACTTTTGGCCATTTTGTATATGATTTTATATTTACTTCATCGAAAATTCCCATCACTTCATCATCAAAACTCTCTTTATATGAAATAATTGCAATATTCATTTTTGTCTCTCCGTATAAAAAATTTTATTTGTTCTTATATTTTATTTTCTATTTATGCTCTAAATTTTCTGAAACGTTCTTCAAATATTGAATAGAGAATCGGGATAAAAATTAATGAGATTAATGTCGAAACAGTTAAACCTCCAATAACAGATATTGCTAAAGGACTCCATAATTCTGAACCCTCACCAGATTTAAGAGCAAGTGGAATTAATCCAAAGATTGTTGTCAAAGTTGTCATCAATATTGGGCGAAGTCTCCTCGGACCCGTGATTAGAATTGCCTCTCTTACCTCCAAACCACGTCTTCTTAAAATATTAACATAATCAATTAAAACTATTGCATTATTCACAACTATTCCTATAAGCATAATCATACCAACATATGAAATGAGATTTAAGGTTTTACCTGTAATCAATAATATCCATATTACACCAACAATAGCAAAAGGGACCGTAAATATAATAATGAATGGGTCAAGAAAGGACTCAAATTGCGCTGCCATTATCATATAAACAAGAATAACTCCAAGTATTAGAGCATATAAAAGCCATTTGAAAGATTCAATTTGGTCATCAGCAGTTCCACCTATTTCAACAGAGATTCCTGGTGGGACATCTATTTTTTTAAGTTCTTTTTTAATATCAGCGACTACATTTCCCAATGAACGGCCATAAAGTCCACCTCCCACCCTAACAATACGTTCTTGATTTTTTCTATCAATCGTCAAAGGACCCGCCTTTTCAACAATCTTTGCAATATTAATTATAGGAATCTGTTTTCCAAGTGGAGAGGTTATAAAGACACTCTTTAAATCATCCAGAGTTTGTCTGTCTGACCTTTTCAATTGAACAAAAGTATCATATTCATCTCCGCCTTCTCTATATAATGTTGCAATTTTGCCATAAAAATTAGTTCTTAAAGTATTTGAAATTTGCATCATATTCAAACCCAAAGAAGATGCCTTTTCTCTATCCACTTCAATCCACAATTCAGGTCTTCCTTTAACTCTTGAAATCCCGACATCTGTCAATCCATCAATTTTTTCGATTACATTTTTTATTTTTAATGCATATTCATCGGATTTCCCAATGTCATTACCGTATATATCTATACTAACAGGCTTTTCTCCTCCAGAAAGGATTAAAAATGGGTCGTGTTCTGTAAAATCTATCGTTTTAATACCTGGAATCTTAAAAATCTTATTTCTGATGTCATTTGAAATATCTCGAGAAGACCTATTTCTCTCGTTCATAGGCACTAACTTTGCATATATCATCATAATATTGACATCACTTATCATTCCCATTACAGTTTCCATTCCTGTTTCACTTTCTCCATCTTCTGCAAACATAATCTCTTTTTCCGGAACATATTTCTCAACTATATCTTCTATCTGACTCATCACTTTATCGGTTTCTTCTATCCGCGTACCAACTGGTAATTCAATACTCCCCATTATCTCACCTTGGTCTACAAACGGCATAAACTCTGTCGGAACAAAAAATATTAATATTAATAGAGAAAAAATGAATATAAATAATCCACCTAAAATGGTTAATAGACGGTGATTTAATGCCCAATTTAAAGACCATTTGTAATAAAATTCAATAGTTTTAAACCACCTTTCACTTATATAATAAAATCTCTTTAACAATCCCTTTTGATTATTATTTTCAGAAGGTTTTTTCATAAACTTTGAAGCAAGCATTGGAGTAAAATTTACTGCTGTAAAAAGTGAAGCTAATAAAGTTATAATTACAACTAATCCCATTTCTCTAAATAATACACCAGTTAGACCCTTTACAAATATTATAGGTAGAAATATTGCGACTGTAGTAACAGTGGAAGCCGTGACAGCCAAACCGACCTCATCTGCTCCAAAAATTGCAGATTCTATTCTTGATTCTTCTTCATCAATATGATGACGATAAATATTCTCATATACTACTATAGCCATATCGACCACCATACCCGCTGCGATAGCAATTGCAGAAAGTGTCATCATATTTATAGTATATCCACCAGCATAAAGAAAGATGAATGCAATTATAAGAGAAAATGGTATTGAAGTGGCGATAATTATACTGCCACGAATATCTCTTATGAAAAAAAGCACCGTAATAAAAACGAATAATAAAGCCCAAAAAACTGTTTCAGTCAAATTATTTATCGAACGCTTAATAAAATCGGATGTATCCATCGCAAGAATAATTTTTACATCTGGAGGCATAGTGCTTTGAATTTTTGGTAAAACCTTTTTTATTCTATCTGCCACTTCAACAGTATTTGCACCAGATTGTTTTTGAACCAATACCATCAGCCCTTCTCTTCGATTAATCCTAACATTTCTATCAAAATCCTTGAATGAATCTTCAACCATTGCAATATCTTTTATATATACAGGAGAACCATTATTTATTCCTACTATTACATTTTTAATTTCATCAATACTCTGAAATTCTCCTGGAACTCTAACCACGTAATCTGTTTTGCCTACTTTTAAATCACCCGCTGACTGTGTAATATTTTCTGCCGCTAATATATTTGAGATTTTGTCGATGGAAAGATGGTATGCTTCTAATCTTTGTCTATCAACATTAATTTTTATTTCACGCCTTAATCCACCCATAACAACAGTCATCGCTACACCGGGAATTCTTTTTATAGCGTCACTAAACTTTTCATCAATTAATTCATATAAATCAGGATAACTTTCCTTTGCAGTAATGCCAAAATACATAACTGGCATCATTGAAATATCAAACTTTACAATCATTGGTCTCTCAGCATCTTCAGGTAAAAACTTTGCTGCCATATCTAACTGTTGTCTTACATCATTTGCGGATTCATCAAGATTAGTCCCCCACTCAAATCGAAGTGTTACAGCAGAAAGATTCTCTTTAGAAGTTGAAAACAAATCTTCTAATCTACTTATAGTGCTCACTCTTTCTTCTATGATTTTGGTGACCCTATTTTCTACTTCTTCGGCTGCGGCACCATTATATGTCGTTATAATGCTTAAAGAAGGAAATTCTATATCAGGTATCAAGTCAATTGGTAATTGAATTAACGTTACAATACCTAAAATTAATACACCAAAAAATATCACCGCCGTAAAAACGGGACGGTTTACGCCAAATTCTGACAGCTTCATTCTGTTCCACTCCCTATTATTTGAACTAAACTTCCATCGTTTAATGATTCTTTACCAATTATAACTATCTTCTCCCCCTCTTTTAAACCATCTATTACTTGCACTTTTTGACCGTCTTCAATTCCCAATTTCACATTTCTTTTATTAGCGACATTATTATCAATGACAAACACATATACATTTTCAGATGATTTTATAAAGCTTTCAACGGGGATTACTATGACGCCTTTTTGTTCTTGAATGGTTAATTCTATTCTTGCAAACATTCCTGCTCTTAATAGCATATTATCATTGGGGACAACTATTTCAATCCTAAATGTTCTCGATAAAGGGTCTGCAGTTGGACTAATTTTATGAATTTTCCCTTTAAATACCTTATCGGGATAAGCATCCACAGCAACATTCGCAATCAGACCAAGTTTAACGTTCTTAAATTTAATTTCCGAAATACTTGTATGAATTTTAACGTTTGACAAATCCATAAGGGTAACCACTCCTTTACTACCGGGCATCATAGGATTAATCGTTTCGTTTTCATTCAAAGTTTTTTCTGTTATAATTCCATTGAAAGGAGCCCTCATTATGGATACATCCAATTGGTAGTTAGCAAGATTTAAAGCAGAATTTGCATGTTCTAACTGTGCTTTTGTAGATTCCTACGCTAATTGTGCTTTCTCATACTGTTGAGGTGAAACAGTTCCCTTTTCATATAAAGTTTTAATTCTCTCCCAATTTTTAGAGGCTTCATTAAAGTTGGATTTTGCAACCGCAAGCCCTGCCTCCGCTTGTTCCAGAAGAAGTTTTGCAGACCTCGTGTCTAATTCCGCAAGAATCTGACCTTTCTTTACTATATCACCTTCTTCAACGTATATTTTTTCGACCTTGCCAGAAATATCAGGCATAATGTTCACAAATTCCCAAGGCTCTATATCCCCAGTCAATTTAAGCGTTTCAATTATATCACCTTTTTCAACTGTTATAACCTTAACAGGAATATTCTCAATTTTATCACCTTTTGTTTCCACTTTTTTATCGCAATTTAATATGCAAATTAACGTAAAAACAAAAAATAGTCCAAGACTCAAATTACTATTTTTCACTTTCAAAACCTCTAATTTTTTGTTTATCACAAAAGTTTAATTTATTTTTTTTCGTAAAATTCTCCCGTTGATTTTTTCAAACCTGATAAAGCGATTTTATATTCTACAAGTGCCAAGATATAATCAGTTTTTGCTTGAGTAAGAAGAGTATTGGCATCCAACAATTCAGTATTTGTCGTCATACCTTCTTTGAATTTCTCATCGGTTACTCTATAATTTTCTTCGGCTTGTTGAACATTAATCCGACTCATTTCCACCTTTTCTTTGGCTTCCAAAAGTTTCAAATAATTTTGTGTGACTTCCAAAGTAATACCATCTTCAATTTGGCTTTTTGCGATTTCTATTTGGTTCAAGCGATTCTTTGCTTCAGATATTTTAAAACTCGTCTCACCCCAATCAAAAATGTTAAACTGAAATAATAGAGAAACAGTCCAATTACCATAAAAATCTTTATTATATTCCCTATCAGGACGTCTATATCCATAATCTGCTAAAAAATAAACGTTTGGCAAATATCCCGCCTTGTTAACATCAACTGTTTTTTTGGCAATTTCAATGTTTGCATCCATTGATTTCATCTCAGGCCTTTGTAAATGTGCTCTAACAACAGCATCTTTTAGGATGATTTCAGGAATTGGTTCTAATTCAAGTTTGTCAATCAATTCTATTTCCGAATCCAAAGGCAATCCCACTGTATTACAAAAAGCGATTTTCGTTAACTTTACTCCATTGTTTGCTTTGATTATTGTCAATTCCGCATTTGAAAGTTGAACTTTGGTTCTCAGAAGCTCATTTTCAGTAATCATTCCCACTTGATACATATTTTCCAAATCCTTCATATGAGACTTCACCTGCTTTAACGCTTCTTCCGCAACTTTTTTAAATTCTTGAGCCATTACTACATTCCAATAGGTATTTTCTACATCATAAACTAACTCATTTTCAGTTTTCTTTAAGTTTGCTTCAGATGAAATTGCGTTTAATTGAGCAATTTTATGAGAATTTATAATTTTCCCACCCGTAAAAACAGGTTGATTAACAGATAAAGCGGCGGCGTAATTATTATAATCTCCGATGGTAATCTTTTTAGGCAAATCTCCCGGGGGCAATTGACCACCGCCCATACCTAACCTTGCAAAACTCGAAGTAGGGAAAAATGGCGCTTCATCCAATCTTACAAAGTTAAACGCAGTCGAAAACTTTGGCAAAAAATTTGTCTTACTTATTCCAAGCCCGTTATATGCCTCTTCAATCTTTGACTTTGCAATTAACAGACCCTTACTTTTACTTAGAGCAATATCAATACTCTCTTTAACCGTAAGAGTTTTTGAATTTGAAACATCATTCTCGTTTCCAAAAACATAAATAATATTCGTGAAAGCAAACATTACAAAAACGATAAGAATAAAAAAAAATTTTATTTTTTTAATAAAATATGTTTTATTCATATATTTCTCCTATTCTTTAAAAAAGCGAATTAAAGTAACCTAAAATTCCTAATCTAATATCTAATAAACCCTGTTCAGAAAAATAATTGCCAAAAAAGAACCTATCTTTTGATAATATATAATGATACCTTGACGTTAAAGACAAACTCAATTTTTTATTAAAGTCAACTTCAAAACCCATTCCAATATCTCCACCAATACTCATTTTATAAAACTTTTCACCTTCATATTTTTGAATTTTACCAAATGGTCCATCATCGGTAAATCTCCAATAATAGATACCAGGTCCCGCCATGAATTTGATTTTGTAACGGTCTCGATAAATATAATAAACATTATCAAAATTTATGTTTGTAATAGCAAACGAAGGTGAGAGTGATGGAATTGGTTTTTTATCATTTTTATAGTTCATCCATCCATTCGTAACAAGCATCTCCACAAAAAATTGACGATTAATTTTCATTTTCATTCCAAAACTGAAAATCATGCCAGGATTTACTATGTCTTTCAAATCTTCCGAATCAGAAAAAGAGCCATTTATTGAGTAAAATGAACCCATTTCAAAAACAACACCATATTTCTTATCATTTTCTTCTGAATAGGTTGAAGCATAAAAAATAAAACAAAGGAGAACCACAATGGATAAAGTTTGCTTCATTATTTAACCTCATTTTTTAACCATTTCTGAATCTATGAACTTAATTTTCCCGATAATTATATATCTTTTACTGCTTTTTAATGACAAATTCTTTATAAAATTTTTTGTCATTACTTTCGCAATTTTATCCCATCAAAAAAAATCTTCAACGAAAAATCGACGAGTTCACCTATATCAAATAAAATTTTATCAATTATGAATGGAATTTCCAGCCCTCTAAAAAGACTTAAAAATATAAATGCAGTTTTGTCTGGATTAACCTTTTTAAAATCACCATTTCTTATTCCCTCATTAATAATACTGCTTACTATTTTTATTTCTTTTTTTCTGTAATTAATCAATCCCTTTTCTATTTCAGGAATTAAAATCTTTACGACTTCATTGTTCAATTCATTTAAATTAGCAACCTCCAACATCCTGTTCAATCTCGTTTTTATAAAAGTTTCCAATTTTTTTTGTGGAGTTATTTCACGACTGATTGCCTTCCGTATAAGTGATTCAATATATTTGACCTCTTTATTAATTACTGCATAAAAAATATCTTCCTTACTCGAATAATAGTGATAAATTAAACCTTTACTTATACGAGCATCTTTTGCAATTTCATCTATTGTAGTTTTATGCAATCCATAGCGAGCAAATTTCTTTTGCGCAATAGATAAAATTACTTCTTTTCTATCTATTTTTCTATTCATAATTTTTTTATACTTATTGAATAAAATCGTATTTTTTTCAATAATATAAAATAATATTACAAAATGTCAATATAATTATTTTAAAAATCAGGCAGGATTGAATTAATCAGTAAAAAAATCGATTTGAACTTGAAATCTTATGTAATTTTAGAAATATCTTGGAATTATTTTGACTAATTTATTTTTCTCTTTTATGAGAGTTTCTTTACAAATTTTGCAAATATAAAGTTTCTTCAACTTAAATTCTGGTGTTAATATTTGCCCAATTTCTACTGAATCAATATGATTACACTTTTCCTTTGAATTTTCTGTTTCTTTCATATCTTAATGATATTCTTTATTCTCAGAAATTTACCGTGTCTATTTTATATTATTACAAATATTATGCCCAATATGAAAGACATCAATTAATTTATTGTAATTATTAATCTTACAATGAACCTCAATAAAAAAATAAAATATAAAAAACAAATAATGTATCATTTATACTACATTTAAAAAATTTTTTATTTATTAATTTTAGAGGTTTATATAGATTTGATAAATAATTGGGGGTAATAAAAGCAAGAAAATATTAATTAGGATTTTTAATTTTTCTTTTTCGCTTTTTGAAAATATTTACGTCAATGTGATACTTTTCAATAAGATTGTAAATATCCTTTCTAAATTTTTTTGATATTTCTGCCGCTTTAGTGATATTTCCATTAGCAGCGTTAAGCAATCCTATAATATAATTTTTTTCAAATTCCATTTTAGCGTCTTTATAAGTGAATATTTTGCCTTTTTCTTCATTTGAAGTCAATGGTATATCAATAAACGAAATAAATTTTCCAC
>CAZBIT010000074.1:0-8517 GCA_964491835.1 uncultured bacterium | reverse complement strand
TAAATTAAATTTAACAATTTTTGTTGTACAATCCAAAATGTAAATTTGTTTGTAAAAATTTATATATGATATCACTTTTATTTATTATTTATGAGATATGTAGCATTTATTGTATGATTTTACATATTTTCTACTTGATTATACTTTTTACAGTAAGTATATTTTTATTCAAAATCAGTTTGTATATAATTGTCAGGAGGAACAGTATATGAAAAAGGTTGAAGCAGTAATAAAGCCATTTCAATTAGAGAAAGTGAAAGAAGCATTGTCAAAGATTGGAATACGTGGAATAACAGTCATTGAAGTAAAAGGATTTGGCAGGCAAAGAGGACACACAGAGTTGTATAGGGGGCATGAGTACGTTGTCGATTTTTTGCCGAAAGTTAAACTTGAAATCCTTGTTGATGACGCGATGGTTGAGGAAGTCATTAATACTATTATCGCATCCGCCAAAACGGGGAAGATTGGCGACGGTAAAATATTTATTACGAATGTCGAGGAGTGCATTAGAATTAGAACCGGTGAAACAGGAGTGGATGCATTGTAACGTTTTTATATTATAGATATTTTTTACAATGAAGAATCTTTTAAAAGAACTAAAAAATTTAAAGAAAAAAATAAATAGAATGTCGTTAAATTTGGGAAATGATAAGATAATATCATTTTTCAGAAATTCTATTTATGAGGAAAAGAAAATATTATTTTCTCTTCACAGAAAAGGCATTGGAGGAAAGAAACTTGTTAGTTTGCATTCGCAGTTTATAGATGAGATATTAGAGAATATTTTTAGGCTCGTCTTGGAAGGTTCAAATATAAGGAAAGTTACAGCATTTAAAAATTTTTCCATAATAGCGGTGGGTGGTTATGGCAGGGGAGATTTAAATCCATATTCCGACATTGACGTTCTTTTTGTTTATCGGAAAAAGATTAATAAGAAGTTGGAAGATATTATCAAAAAGATTTTATATTTTTCATGGGACATAGGACTCGACATTGGTCATTCTACGAGGTCAATAAACGATTGTATTCGGGTAGCAAAAGAGAATATGGATTCGGCAACTGCGATGCTCGAATCCAGATTAATTACTGGAGATAAAGACATTTTTGAAGAGTTTGAAAATAGGATTTTACGATTTATCAGAAGAAACCGAGGATATCTATTAGGTAAAATTGAGGAACAGAATTTCAGGTATCAAATGTATGATTCATCCATATACGTGCAAGAACCCAACATTAAAGAAAGTTCCGGTGGTTTAAGAGACATTCATCTTGTATTGTGGTTTTCAAAAGTGCTTTTTGGATACCTTGAATTAAAATGTCTTTACAAAAATAATGCATATCAAAAAGATGAGATAAAAAATCTACAAAAGGCATACGATTTTCTTTTGAGATTGAGAAATGAACTTCATTTTTTATATCGTTCAAAGAAAGACGTTTTAACTTTTAATGAACAATCCAGAGTTGCAAAAAATTTGGGATACAGGTCAGGCATCATTGAAAAAGCAGAAGCAAAAATGTTGGGTGATTATTATCTCTATGCAAGGAATGTCAATCTTTTCAAACAAGATTTTATCGAAAGATTTGTCTTAACAAAACAACAAAAAAGATTTAGAATCCGTAAAATCGATAATGTGTTTCAGGTAATTAATTCTGACATTTTAACTATTTCAAATGGTAAAAAATCCTTTGCAAAAGATACGACAAAACTGATGAAGATTTTTGAGTTATTGCAGAAGTATAATTTCCGCTTAAGCGGTGAATTAAAGATAAAAATAAAAAGGGATATAAAATTTTTAAATAAATCATTCAGCAGAGATGTTAATGCAAACAGGATGTTCTTATTGATTGTTAAAAAAAATAAAGAGGTTGAACCTGTTCTGCGTTTAATGCATGAACTCGGTATTCTTGACAAATTGATACCCGAGTTCGGTAAAGTTAATTGTTTTGTTTATTATGACAATTTTCATAGATATACCGCTGATGAACATATTTTAATTGCAATGAGATACCTTGATGGATTGTTAAAGATTGATGACCCCAAACTGGAAAAACTTTCTAAGGTGCTTTATAGTATCAATGATATTCATATACTCAGATTGGCAATATTATTTCACGATTTAGGAAAGATTTATGGTCCTTATCATACGAAAAGGAGTGTTGAGATGATTCCGAGGATTTCAAAGCGGATGAATCTAAATCCTGAAGAAACTTCTATGGTGGAATTTCTTGTGAGGTATCACATTGTAATGTCGAATTTTATTCAAACAAGGGACCTTGATGATGAAGATAGCATCAGCGAGTTTTCGAATATTGTTGCAACTCACGAAAGATTGAATATGCTGTATATTTTAACTTATTGTGACATTAGTGCGGTTGCTCCAGGTGTTTGGACGGATTGGAAACATAATCTCTTGTGGGCTCTTTATCATAAGGTATTAAACTATATCACGCTTGATGAATATAAGGAAAATAGAAAAGAATATCTTAGAATTTTGAGAGAAGAAATTATCAATGAATGTATTTCGGAATTTTCTCTTGATGAGATAAACGAACATCTAAATAATATTCATGAGAAATACGTCTATTCTACGTCTCCGCAAACTGTAAAAGAGCATATAAGAATTATTGAAGAAGCAAAAAAGAATATATTTTCGATAAATGTTGTTCGTAAGGAAAAGTCGGGCATAACCGTATTCACGATTTCCACGATAAAAGATAGAATTGGTCTTCTCTCGGATATAGTTGGCACGTTAACCTTTAACGATATGAATATTTTGAGCGCAAAGGTTTATACCAGAAGTGATGGAATTGTTATTGATGAAATTAATATTGAAGGGATTATTGGATATGATGTCTTGGAAAAGGTTTACGGAGATTTTGAAAACGTCTTATTAAAAGATATGTCTATTGATAAAGTCATTACGTCGCACAGAAAATATTTAAAGACAAAAAGGAAAAAAAGATTGAAAATTCCCACTACCGTGGAATTTGACAATAAGACATCAGAAAATTTAACAATTATAGACGTAAAGACACAAGACAGAATAGGATTATTATATCTTATCTCTAAGACTCTATCAAGTTTAAATCTTAATATTGAATATGCAAAAATTTTTACTGAAGGGGATAAAGCATTGGATGTGTTTTATGTTAATAATGAAAATAAGCAGAAAATCACGAGCAGAAAAAAATTGATGGATATCAAGAATACGCTTGCAGACCTTCTTTCGACACAAATAATATATCTTGAAAAGGGAAGTTAGCAAATTGTATAAAATGAGAATGCTTAAAATTGGATTTATTTTTGAATACTGCATTAATTTTAAATGAAATTAATAAAAAAAATATTTTCCAAAAAGTTTTTTAAATTGAATTGAAGAAGAATATTTTTTCTGTATATTTAAAGATTTTATCCGGTTCGCTGGATGATGAGAAAGTAATAAAAGACCTTTCCTGTGTGGGTTTTTTATATCCTGAAGTTGCGTTGACCAATTTACGAAACATATTCAGAGTATTGAAAGAAATACAAACAATTTCAGATAAAATCCTATTAGATATAATTTTTTTGATGTCGGAATCTTTCGATCCTGATAGAGCGCTTAATAACATTGAAAAATTTTTATTGAATTCCAAAACACCTGAAAAATACTTATCCATAATGTATAAGAATGAAGAATTTTTAAAGGATATAATAACATTATTTTCTGGGAGCCAGTTCCTTTCTGACTTTGTTTTAAAAGACGAAAAAAATATTGATTTTTTGATTGATGAAAAAATCGATTTTCCGAAGGAGAAGGAAAAATTATATAAAGAATTAAAAGGTCTCTTATCACAGGTTAAAAAAGTTGAAGAGAGTTTTTCCATTGTTAGAAGATTTAAAAAGAAAGAATATCTTCGGATTGGGTTGAGGGATTTTCTTCGAAAGGGTAGTTTTTCGGAAATTGTTCGGGAACTGTCAGATGTCGCTGATGTTTGTCTGCAATGTGTTTATGAAATATGCGAAAGAGAATTAGTAAAAAGATATGGAGAACCGTTTTACAGGACGATTAATGGAGAAAAACTAAGGTCTGAATTTGCCATTATCAGTTTGGGGAAATTGGGTGGAAGAGAATTGAACTTCAGTTCTGACATTGATATTCTTTATTTATATTCTTCCGATGATGGAGAGATAATAAAAAAGAATGCGATTACCAACGGGGATAAATCCGGGATTAATATTCATGAGTTTTACGTAAAGTTGTCTCAAATGATAACGAAAGCATTGAGTGAGATTACAGAAGATGGTAATATATTCAGGGTCGATTTAAGGTTAAGACCCGAAGGGGAAAAAGGGGATATAGCGTATTCTTTGAGAAGTTATGAGATTTATTACGAATCTTGGGGTGAAACGTGGGAACGACAGGCGTTAATTAAAGCGAGGGTCTCTGCTGGGAGTCAATCGCTTGGTGAAGAATTTATTGAGATGATTCAACCATTTGTCTATAGAAAATATCTCGATTTTACCGCAATTGAAGAAATAAAAAAGGTGAAAGAAAGAATCAATTCTGAACTGTTGTTGAAAAAAAGGAACGTGGATAATTTAAAATTAGGATATGGAGGAATAAGAGAAATCGAATTTTTTGTTCAGTCATTTCAATTGATATTTGGCGGTAAAATTCAGTCGATTATAGGAACGAATACGTTGATTACACTGGAAAAATTATTGGAAGAAAAATTTATAACGAAAGACGATTTTACAAAACTCACTAAAGCGTATATTTTTTTCAGAGAATTGGAAAATCGAATTCAATTGTCTTATGGTGCTCAAAAGCATATCATTCCAGAAGATAATTATGAAAGATGGATACTTGCGAAAAAGATGGGGATAAAGGGTTCAGAAAAAGAAAAATTGGCTTCTCAATTAATTGCTCTTTATAACGGCCATGTTAAAAACGTGAGAAAAATATATAATTCTCTTTTTTATGAAAAAGAAGAGGAGGAATCACCTTATTTTATCATAACATCTGATGATAAGAACGCTTCAATCGAATATCTAAAAGGTTTTAATTTTTTGAATCCTGAAAAAGCAATTTCAACGATAATTTTACTGAGAGAGGGTGAATCATTTAGTCATCCTTCAGAAAAAGGTAAGATTTTATTTGATAAACTGCTTCCGCATATTTTGAAGGAAATGAGCCTTCTTCCTGAACCAGACCTTGCGATTTTGAACTTTGAAAGATTTATCTCTTCAGGCAGTTCAAGGGAAAATGTGTATTCATTTATGTTGGAGAATGATAAAGTCAGGGAATTACTTTTGTCTTTGTTTGGAACGAGTAAATTTTTATCAGATATTTTAATCCGCTATCCTGAATCTTTCGATACCATTTTAAATCCAAGTGAATGGGCTATTTCAAAATCGAAAGAGAATCTTTATAATGAATTGTCGGAATCTTTAGCGAGAATTTCACTTTTTGAAAACAAGATGAATGAAATGAGAAAATTTAAAAATATTGAAGAACTTAAGGTAGGATTAAGAGATTTCTCATTTGGTGTTGATTTATCAGAAGCATTTAAAGACCTTTCTAATCTTGCTGATGTTTATGTTAGATACGCATTGGAAATTTCTGTAAAAGAATTATCGAAAAGATATGGAATTCCCCAAATTATTAAAAATACATATATAAAACATTGTCCAATAACGGTAATGGGACTTGGAAAATTTGGTGGAAGAGAACTTGATTTTGGTTCAGACCTTGACTTAATATTCGTTTATGAAGGGGAAGGCATGACTTCTGGTGGAAATGGAATGAAAAATAGTATTCCAAATCATTTGTATTTTCAAAAATTGTATGAGTATATTTATAACGTTATTGCCGGTATAACTGAAGTGGGATATGGTTACAAAATGGATTTAAGGCTTCGACCAGAGGGCAAAAAAGGTGCTACTTTTTTGCCATTGGAACGATTTGATGAATATTTTAAAACAAGAGCGGAAACTTGGGAACGACAAGCATTGATAAAATCTCGAATAGTTTCTGGAGACGAAAATCTCGGGGAGAAATTTATGAATATTGTTCATAAATTTGTTTATGAAAAAAGATTCGGAAAGGAAGATATATCTCAAATTATGCATATTAGAGAAAGAATTGAAAATGAACTTGCAATGGAAAACGAATTCAAAAAAGATTTAAAACTCGGATATGGAGGTTTGGTTGATATTGAGTTTATTGTTCAGACCCTTCAATTAAATTATGGAGGTGAAATTTTAGGACTCAGAGTTCCCAATACAATCGATGCAATAAAAATATTGAAAGACAAAAAAATATTGAATAAATCAGATGCTAATGCTCTTTTAAGTTCATATAAATTTTTAAGGAAAATTGAAAGCAGACTCCGAATTGTCCACAATACATCTTTACATTCTTTTGAAATTTCTCCAAAAGCAATTGAATCTCTTGCCATTAGAGTAGGATATGAGAAGAAAAAAGGGGAAAAAACCAACAATGGTTTATTAAGAGAGTATAGAATATATACTGAAAATATTAGAAAGTTATACAAAAAATTTTTTAATAAATTATTATCAAGTAAAAAATAGAAAATGTTATGAGTAAAAGTGGGATGAATGTTATTTATGATGAATCAAAAATTGGAAAGTTTAATTATGAAAATTTTTCTCCTGAAGATAGAATAAGAATGAGAGAGCTCAGGTTGGAAATCAGGGGATTATGGTTTCCTGAAAGGAAAAACGAAGTTAAAGAATGGAGAAGAAAAGTAGGCATTAATGCAAAGGGAGAGTTAGATTATTTTGCACATCTTACAAGAAAACAAAAGCAAGAATTTTTTGATAGGGCTCATAAATTTATAGAAGAGATTAAATCTGAATCAAGGAAAAAATTTGAGCATATTTATAAAAATTTTAAATTAACGAAGGATTATTGTTTAAAGATTCTTGGTGTATCGGAAGATTCAACATTAAAAGAGATAAAAAAGAATTACAGAAAACTTGTTATGATACATCATCCTGATAGAGGTGGAAACCCTGAGACATTCATAAAACTCAACGAAGCATACAAGTATTTAATTGGCGATGACAGATAAGAAATAGAGTTTAATATATTACGCTCTTACTCTCAAAATCTGTGACCAATAGAAAAATATAATTTATCCTCACCGTCAGATATATGCCCATAAGATATTTCAGTTGGAACAAAGGGAATGTCAATTGCTATACCACCACCAATACCGTGTCGGAAATCTTTGAAGACAATATTTTGGTATGTTTTGAAATTCCCTCCAAGGTCATATCGTGTGTTTAAATATACGTTAAAGAAGTTTGGCAGTGGTATTTTTAATCTATATTCTATGCTTCCACTAATTAATGTTCTTCCGTGAAGTTCATTTTCTTTGACGCCGAAAAACGTTTTATCGCCACCAATTCTGAATCGTTCTGAAAATGGAAGTGTTTCATCTGCTATTCCAAGAGCAAATCTTGGATGTATGGTATGATTGTTTTTTATTGTGTTGTATGATTCTGAAGAGAAAAATAATTTAGAATAAGATATTTTTCCACCTAAAATTTTTGCCGCTCTCTGATAATATAAATGATAAAAACTGCCTTTATCGGGAAATGGGTATTTGTCTTGCGTATCTACAATTGAACGAATAGTAAAAGTTCTTAAATCTAAGGATTCGTTGTATTGAGGAAATGGCTCTGTTATAATATCAAGGTTTTCAATTCTGCATTCAAAAGTCACGGTTCCAAATTTTTCCATTTGTTGTCCTATGGAAAATATTGCGCCCCTTCTCGTGTCTTTATATGTTCCGTGAGTTCCTGATTCGTAACGAAGGAAGTTGAGGTTGTTTTTATAATAGAAATTAAAATCATACGTTAAGTATGTTTTAAAAATGCGGTCTGCTCTTAACTTAAACATCATCAGTTGGTCGTTTATTCCGTATTGGATTTGCATAAGAGTTTTTGCGCCTATTCCGAATGTATTATCGTAATTAAACTCGAAAAGTCCTCTCGTGCCTTTTTCAAGGTCATATCTTGGTCCAATTTTGACAATTGCATATTTTTTTTCAATAAGGTTTATAATAACTTTTGGATGAGGATTTCCACGGTCGACACTTAAATAAACTCGTTCAAACAGACCGGTGCTGAAAATATTAGTGATTCCTTGAATTGCTTTCTTTAAATTGAAGATTTCTCCTTCACGAAGTGGAAATTCACGTAATATAACGTGCTTTCTTGTTTTATTATTCCCTTTCGTTTCTATTGCATTTATTATACCTTCATCTATTTTTATAATCAGGTTGTTATTAAGAGTATCAAACTTAACATTTTCGATTGTTGCAAGTGAGAAATCATTTTTCCTGTAAAGTTTTATGATATTATGATAGTCGTCATCCCAGAAGTTTGAATTGAAAACGTTTCCTTCTTTATTTTTCATAACGGATTGTATTTCATCGTTAGAAATGGAATTATTACCGTCGATAATAATCTTTTTAATCAATGGATTTTCTCTTAATGTGAATGTG
>CAZBIT010000073.1:0-8531 GCA_964491835.1 uncultured bacterium | reverse complement strand
TAGAACCTTTTGGCAATATTAAAAAAACCCCTAAAGGACCTAAAGTTGAAGAAGAAAGAGAGCCTATTACAGATATTTTTGATGAAAAAGAAGAAATTCGAATATATTCCGAAATGCCCGGAGTCAATGAAGAAGATATAAAAGTTGACTTAAAAGGGGATATATTGGATATTTCAGCTCAAAGTGGAGATAGGAAATACCGTAAAGAAGTTTTACTTCCAACAAAAGTTAAACCTGATTGCCTTATATCGAGTTATAAAAATGGTATTTTAGAAATAAGAATGAGGAAAGGGTAAATGGCATTAATTGGATTGAGAGAAGATGCGTTAAAATTAATTCTGTTCGGTGGAAAAGGTGGTGTGGGAAAGACGACATGCTCCTCAAGCACAGGTCTTTATTTAGTGAAGGATTTTAAAACACTTCTTATTTCAACAGATCCTGCACATTCTTTATCGGACATTCTGGGGCAAAAAATTGGAGATGAAATTAGAGAAGTAAAAAACATAGAAAACTTAAGCGCACTTGAGATAAATGCAGAAAAGGCTCTTTATAAATTCAAAGTGAAATACGAAAATGAAATAAAGAATATTTTAAATACTTCTACTTATTTAGATCAAGATGACATTGATTCTGTGTTTAGTTTGTCAATTCCAGGTATGGACGAGATTATGGGATTTAAAACGATAGTTGACTTAATAGAAGAAGCAAAGTTTGATAAATATATCATAGATTCAGCACCGACTGGTCATGCTTTAAGGCTTTTAAGTGTGCCTGAGTTGTTAGATGACTGGATTAAAGTAATGGCAAAGATGAGATGGAAATATAGATATATGGTTGAAACTTTCACTGGTAGATACAAAAATGATGAAAGCGATAATTTTCTGATTGATATGAAAAAAACAGTAAAAAAAATCGAGAGTTTACTTCGTGATAACAAAAAGTGTGAATTTATCACAGTAACAATACCAGAGTATATGGCAATTCTGGAGACAGAGAGATTAATGGAGAGTTTGAGTAAATATGGGATAAAGGTAAATCAATTGGTAATAAATAATGTCTTGGAATCAATAGATTGTGATTTTTGCAGAGAAAGAAGAAAAGAACAGGAGAAATATATAAATTTTATAAGAAAAAAATTCAGCAATCTAAAAACAACGATCGTGCCATTACAACCAAGGGAAGTTAAAGGCATAGATGATTTGAATAATTTTAACAATCTATTATTTCAATAATAATGAAGAAACAAAACACAATCATAACCTTAAAAGTAAAAGAAGCTTTGCCAAAAGATGTAGGCAGGGCTATTGCCAGGATAGACCCTGAAGATATGATGACTCTTGGAATAGAAGTAGGCGAGATTATAGAGATTGAAGGCAAAAGAAAAACACCTGCAAAGGTAATGCCCTGTTATACTGAGGATAGGGGTAAAGGTATAATTCAGATTGATGGAATATCTCGTGATAATTCACAAATTGGACTGGATGAAAGAGTAAAGATTCGAAAAATTGATTATAATCCTGCTAAAAAAATCATACTCTCACCCTTAACTTTATCAAGTTCACTTCAAGGAGATAAAGATATAAAATATATCGGCTCACTTATAGAGGGACTCCCTATAACCACTGGTGATAGAGTTAGGGCTACATTCTTTGGGGCAAAGTCATGTGATTTTAAGGTATTGGATACTATCCCTGAGGAGATAGTTTTGGTAAGACCGACTACTATAATAAGGATGGAGACAAAAGGATTAGGAGAAGGCAGGCAGGCAAAAATTTCATATGAGGATATCGGTGGACTTGATACACAAATTCAAAGAATCAGAGAAATGATAGAACTTCCTTTAAGATATCCTCAAATATTTGAGAAATTAGGAATTGATGCACCGAAAGGTGTTTTTCTCTATGGACCCCCCGGCACAGGAAAGACCTTAATTGCACGTGGTGTAGCAAATGAAACTGATGCCTATTTTACACATATATCTGGTCCCGAAATTATGGGTAAGTTCTACGGTGAAAGCGAAGCACGTCTTAGAAGTGTGTTTGAGGATGCACAGAAACACGCACCAGCTATAATCTTTATCGATGAGATAGATGCAATTGCACCTAAAAGAGAAGATATGGGCAGCGAAAAGCAAGTTGAGAGACGCGTTGTAGCACAACTTCTGTCTCTACTTGATGGATTAGAGTCAAGAGGACAAGTTATAGTTATAGGAGCAACTAATATCCCCAATACTATAGACCCTGCATTAAGAAGACCAGGTAGATTTGATAGAGAAATTTCTATTCCCATTCCCGATAGAAATGGGAGATTAGAGATTATACAAATACATACAAGGGGAATGCCTTTGGCAAAGAATGTAAGTTTAGAGAAACTGGCTGATATTACGCATGGATTTGTGGGTGCTGATTTAGAGGCATTAGCAAGGGAAGCAGCAATGGCTTGTTTACGTAAGATATTACCGAAAATTGACTTTGAGATGGAAGATATTCCTTATGAGACGCTTCTTAAATTAGAAGTCAAAATGGATGATTTTTTAGATGCTATGAAAGAAGTTGAACCATCAGCGATAAGGGAAGTCTTTGTGGAAGTACCGGATACAAAATGGGATGATGTGGGGGGACTTGATGATATAAAAGAAAAACTGAAGGAAGCTATAGAATGGCCTCTTAAATATTCAGATATTTTTAGGAAGGCAAATACAAATCCTCCCAAAGGAATACTTCTTTATGGGGTTCCAGGCACAGGAAAGACTTTATTAGCCAAGGCAGTTGCTAATGAAAGTGGAGTTAATTTTATTTCGGTAAAAGGTCCTTCTCTTATCTCCAAGTATGTGGGAGAAAGCGAAAGGGCAATTCGCGAAGTATTTAAAAAGGCAAGACAGGCATCTCCTACGATTCTATTTTTTGATGAGATAGATAGTATTATTCCCCAGAGAAGTTCTGCAGGCACAGACGCACATGTAACAGAGCGAGTGATAAGTCAATTTTTAACGGAGATGGATGGTATTGAAGAACTTAAAGGGGTAGTAGTTTTAGCCGCTACTAATAGATTAGACTTAGTTGAACCAGCCATTTTAAGAAGTGGAAGGTTTGACTTTTTACTTGAACTTCCTGTTCCAGATGAGGATACAAGGTTTGAAATATTTAAAATACATACAAAGAGCAAACCTCTTGATAATGATGTAGATTTAAAGAAATTAGCAAAAGAATCTGAAAACACGGTTGGTTCAGATATCGAATTTATTTGTAGGAATGCTTCTATGCTTGCGATAAGGGATTTCATCAACAAGAGAACAGAAGTCAAAGATGAGAAAAAAGATATTAAAATTTCAATGCAGCATTTTGAGAATGCTTTGAAATTAGTATTTACACAAAACAAAAAAGGTGAATCGTTATGAGTAAGATAGGAATATATATTTATGGAATTATGAATTCAAATTCAGGCAGGCTATTTGGTACTTGGGGTATGAATGAATTTGAAAATGTATATACAATTTCTTATAAGGATATTTCGGCTGTAGTAAGTAAATCTAAGATAGTAGCAGATTATACCCATCTGCTTAAGGATGCCCTTGCATTGGTTTTGGTTAAGCATCAAGAGATTATTGAAAGAATTATGAGTATGCAGTATGAAGTTATTCCTGTGAGATTGGGGACATTTGCTGTAAATAGAGATGAAGTTCTGCATATTTTGGATAATGGTTACCCAATAATTAGAGATATATTCAATAAGATAAAAGACAAAATAGAGGTTGATGTTGCAGTTACATGGAGTGATTTCAACTTAATCCTTAAAGAAATTGGGGAAGAAAAAGAAATTAAAGAATTCAAAGAAATGCTTTTGACAAAACCTAATAGGATAACTGTGGAAGACCAAATGAAAGTAGGGGCTATGGTTAAGAAATTATTAGATGAAAAAAGAGAAAAATTCGCTTTTCAAATACAGGATGACTTAAAGAGTGTAAGTGAGGGTTTTAAATTACATGAACTTATGGATGACAGGATGGTTTTCAATTCAGCGTTTTTAATAGATAAAAATAAGCAAGAAGATTTTGATAAAAAAGTTGAAGAGTTAAATACTAAATTTACTGAAAAGTTAGATTTTAGATGTGTTGGTCCCCTTCCTTCTTATAGTTTTTATACGCTTGAGATAAAGAAGATACAGTTTGAAGAAATTGATTATGCAAGAAGGGAACTCGGTTTAAACGCTCATACAATAACTAAAGACAAAATTAAGAAAGCTTATTATAAGGCATCCTTTTTTTCACACCCTGATAAAAATTTAGATACGCCGGGTATAGAAAAGAAATTTGAAGATTTGACAAAGGCTTATAAGATACTTGTTGACTATTGTATAGCTGCCCAGCAGGCAAGTCAGTGTGACCGTTTTTCTTTTGATGAGGAAGAATTTAAAAAAAACGCAATATTAGTAAAGGTAAGAGAATAATATGGAAAGAGAAGGGAAATATATCTATTGTGTTATAAACGCAAGGCAGGAAAGAAATTTTGGGCCCATAGGCATAGGTGGCAGAGGGGATGAAGTTTTAACTATTGGTTATGAAGATTTAAGTATGGTTGTTAGTAATCATCCTATGACCAAACATGTTATTGAGCGAGAGAATATGTTGGCACATGAAAAGGTAATTGAAGAAGTAATGAAAGAATTTGATAGTGTGCTTCCCGTAAGGTTTTGCACTATTGCCTTTAGCGCTGATGAGATAAGAGATCTTTTGGATAGAAGATACAGAGAATTTAAAAATGCTTTAAAAGATATGGACCACAAGATAGAATTAGGTGTTAAAGGAATATGGAGAAATATGGATATTATTTTTAGAGAGATTGGAGAAGAAAACAGAGTAATAAAGGATTTGATAGAAACTGTAAAAGGAATAGATAACTCAAAAAGTCTTCAGACGAAAAGGGAAATTGGTCGATTGGTCAAAGATGCTTTGGAGAAAAAGGAGGAGAAACAAACAAAAGAAGTTGTGGATAAATTAAGGAGAATATCTTACGATTATAAACTTAACAAGACTAATGGTGATGAGATGTTTATGAATGCCGCTTTTTTAGTTGATAAAGGAAGAGAGAAGGAATTTGATAATATTATGGATGATTTGAGTGATGAATATGCCGAGAAAATAAGATTTATGTATGCAGGCCCTCTTCCACCTTATAACTTTATTAATATCACTATTTATCCAGAGGAGTGGGAAAAATAATGGTTGCCTCGGGGACAGAAATGAATAATCTTAAAGAAGGTAAATATATTTACTGCATAATACAAAACTCAAATTTTATGGATTTCGGTCCTTTGGGCATTGGTGAGCGAGGCGATAAAGTCTATACCATATGTTTTCAAGACATAAGTGCAGTGGTCAGTGATTCGCCAATTAAAAAATATTCTGCGTTGAGAAAAGATTTGATTCCCCACGAGAGCGTCATTGAAGAGGTTATGAAGACATTTACTGTTCTGCCAGTAAGATTTTCCACCATCGCCGAAGATGAAGATAAAGTAAAAATGATATTGGAAGGGGAACATGGTAGGTTCGTTGATTTATTGAAGTATATGGAAGGCAAAAAGGAATTGGGATTAAAAGCAATATTTAAAAGTAATGATGTTATTTATAAGGATATTTTAGAAAAATATGAAGATATAAAAGCATTAAAAGAAAAGTTTGCGATACTTCCTCCTGAGGTATCATATTATCAACGTGTAGAAATAGGAAAGATGGTTGAATCTGCTTTAAAGAAGGAAAAAGAGATTTGCAAAAATGATATTTTAAAAACTCTATCACCTTTAGCAGTGGATGTTAAAACCATAGATACATACGGTAATCAGATGATTATAAATTCCGCCTTTTTGGTGGAGAAACACAAAGAAGCAGAGTTTGACCAAAATGTAAATGAATATATGGACAAATATGGATATAAAATAAATTTTAAGTATGTGGGGACGGTGCCTCCATTTAATTTTGTTAATCTGGTAATTAATGTAGGAGAATATTAGATTGTTTTTAATTGATGATATATTACTTGCTCCATTAAAAGGTGTGGTTTGGATAGGAAAGAAAATTAATGAGGTGGCAGAAAAGGAACAACTTTCTAATGAAGGGGAAATAAAAGAGAAACTTATGGAATTGCAGCTTAAATTTGAATTAGATGAAATAGATGTGGAGGAGTATGATAGACAGGAAAAAGAAATTTTAGAGCGATTAGATGCTATTAGAAGGGTAAATGAAGTGGGAAATGAATAAATCCCATTTTAATTAAAAATTTTAAAAGTCATTTAAGATAATTAAAATCAATGGAGGTAAATGAAAATGATAAAAGATGTTAATACATTAATTAAAAAGGCACGTGAAGGATTAACCAAGTTGACGGGGCTTAAAGCTTCTTCCGTTATAAAGGCTGGTAAGAATGACAACGAATGGCGAATATCTATTGAGATGATAGAAAAAAAATCTATTCCAGACCAGATGGATATATTAGCCATATATGAAGCTCATTTGGATGAAGAAGGAAATCTTTTGGATTTTGAACGAAAATCAATGCGCAAGCGGATGGATGTAGTTGAAAAAATGTAAATAGGGATTAAAATAATGAAAGGTTTGTATCTTTATTGTATTAGAAAAAGAACTGTTGCTCCTTCTTTCTCTATAAAAGGTATTGACGGAAAGGGGAGTGTTTTTGTTATTCCTTTTCAGGAATTAGAGGGAGTGATAAGTAAGGTCTCTTTGGAAGAATTCGCATCAGAAGAGATTCAGAAAAGAGCGCAAGAAGACTTAAATTGGATTAAAGAAAAAACGGTTATTCATGAGAAGGTTATTGAAGAAGCTATGCAAAGAAATGAGGAGATTTTAAGCGTAATTCCAATGAAATTTGGGACACTATTTAAGGAGAAGGAAAGATTAGAACAGACATTAAATGAACATTATGAGAGATTTAAAAATACCCTGGAGAAACTTGAGGGAAAACGGGAATGGAGTATTAAACTTTATCTAGTCGATAAAAGAAGATTTGAGCAAGAGGTAAAATCCAAAAGCAAAATAATAATGGAAAAGGAGAAAGAGATAGCAGATTTACCCGAGGGTGTCGCATATTTTTTGGAGGGAAAATTAAAAGAATTGATTTCAAGAGATGTAGATAAAAAATTAAAAAAAACCCAAAAAGCTATTTTTAATGGATTTAAAATATATGCCGAACAGTCACGTAAAGGTAAGATTTTAGGAAGGGAGATAACTGGAAAGCATGAGCCAATGATTTTAAATGCATATTACCTAATTAAAAAAGAAGAAATTGATGATTTTATAAGAGAGGCTGAAAGTATAAATCAAAGTTTAAAGAAAAAAGGATTTGTTCTTGAATATAGCGGTCCTTGGCCTCCCTATAATTTTGTGTAATAAAATGAATACTGAAAACGAAAATGTAACATTGGTAGATGCCCTCGATAAAGTTATAGAAAAGGGAGCAGTTATAAATGGTGAAATTGTTATAAGGTTAGCTGATATAGACTTAGTTTTTTTGGGTTTAAGGCTTATATTAACCTCGATTTCAAAGGCAGAAAAATTAAGTGGAAAGAGATTTTCTTCTTCTTCAAGGGAGCCAACTCCTGAAGAGTTAGAGTATATAAATAAATTGCAAAGAGAGATAAGAAAAACAGAAGAGAATATCCCTAAAATCATCGATGCCAATAATCCGAAAAAGGCAGAAAAAGGTATTGCCCAATTGGTCTTAACATTAGTTGAACTCATCAGAAAATTAATGGAAAAAGAGGCATTTAGAAGAGTTAAAGGAGGAAATCTCTCACAGATAGATATTCAAAAATTAGGATTAAGTCTTAAGGCGATTGATAAGAAAATAAAAGAAATTCAGGCAATTTTTGGCATCGAGGACGAAGAATTAAATTTAAATTTAGGTCCTCTGGGAAATTTGATGTGATGAAAAATAAATCAAAAATAAATTGTCCAACATTTCAAAAACAAGAACTGGTAATAAAAGATATCACAAATAGAATAAATAAAGCAAAAGAGATATTAGAGAAGGTAAAATTTGCTGAAGAAATGAAAGAAGAATTAAATCTTCTTCTTTATTGCCCTGATTACAATGAGTCAAGTGTTGACTGTAAGAACTGTCATTTTATTGCCAACTTACGCAAAAATACAGTAAACCTGATTATAAAAGTTGAAAAATTGGATAAATAAATAAAATGGGTGATTTTAAGAATGATATAGAAAATAATAATATTGATAGATAATTATAAATATTGATGTAAAATGGAAAGAAAATTTATTAATCTAATATTGTTTTCAGAAAAAGACAGAATTCGCAATTATGTTATCTCTTACAGAAGGTTTTTATTTTATATATTTTTATTCTTTTTTATTTTTCTTTTGATTTTATTTTCATCTGCTTATATAAATTATTCTTTTAAATTGAGTAAAAATGAACGGGATTTTTTGAGACAGACTTTGGAAGAAGAAGTTAAAGGAATGAAAAATGAAGTTGAAATAGTGAGAAAATATATAAAAGAAA
>CAZBIT010000072.1:0-8540 GCA_964491835.1 uncultured bacterium | reverse complement strand
TGTGCCACCATTATTTGGTTCATTCCATCTTAAAATAGTTGAATCATATCTTATATTTATTGAAAATGCAGTAATGTCAAGACCAGTAAGGTCATCGACTATAACAGGAATATTTATAATCCTACCAACGTTTGCAACCGTGTCGGGAATGGATACTTTTATAGTCGCAGGATATAAAGAAGAGTTCAAAAAAATTGTTAAATAAAAGAAAAAAGGAATTGATATAAAACTTTTCAAATTAATACGAAATATTTTATTCATATTTTTAAAATTATTCAAAATTTAACATAAAATCAATAAATATTTCACCAAATAAAATTAATTCAAAAATTAACTGCAATAACATAAAATTCATAAACACAGGTATTTATATTTTCATTTTTTGAAAAAATATTTTTTTAAAACTTTTTAATTGACATTTAAGAAAAATTAGTTTACTTTTTGAACTTAATTTTTCAAAGTAAAACAATTTTTCAATTTAAAATATAAATATTTATAGTATTAATTAAAAATTCCATTTTATAATTTTAATTCTGGAACAATGAATAAAGCAATTTTGTTTTTTATTCTTGAAATTCTCTGGAAAATCTTATAAAGGAAAAAAAATTAAAATAATACTGCGATTATGAAAATTCTAAAAGGCAGATTAATTATCTATACATCTGACAACATAAAGGAAATTACAAATATCCTAAAAAACATTTGTTTATATATATCAGTTTATTTTGCACTTTTAATATTTGTAAGTGCAATATTTAGTTTGATTTTTGTAAAATTGGAAAACAAAAGAATAGAAAATGAAATTTCATTTTTTGAAAAACAAAACGAAAATATTTTGTTACAACATAGATACATTAAAAGTGAAATTGGTAACATTAAAAAGAATGAAAAAGAAAAAACTAATTTAAAATTAATAATTCAAAAAATAAATCCAAATTTAGATAAAAAAGAAGTGAATTTATGGGCAGATATGATTCTTGAAAATCGGAAGTTTATTGAGGGAAGTTTAAATTTATGGTCAAAAATAAAATTTTCCTTCACAGAAACGCCGCATTCGCTTAATCCAAGCACATCCATCATACTTGCAATAGCAGCCATAGAAAGTAATTTTAATACAAATATAATGAGTCATAAAGGTGCTATAGGTGGATTTCAGTTAATTTCCAATACCGCAAACGAATTAGGTTTGGAAAATCCTTTAAATCCGGTTGAAAACATAATTGGTGGAATTAAATATTTAGAATATTTACTGAATATATTCGACAAAAATCAGGACCAAATCCATCTGACAATTGCATCTTATAACGCGGGACCCTCTCGTATGATACGTGAATGGATGCCAACCTGGGGTGATTCCTGGAACGATATATATTATGGACTATGGTCAATTAACCGTTTTACTGAAACAAGGGAGTATTCTATTCTTACATATGAATTGATGACGTTATTTGCAAGCGGGAATTGGATTAATAAAAGCGAAGATTTTTGGAACAATTATAAAAATAACATCTTAAGTAAAGATAATTTTGCTTCAATAATATTTTTCTAAAAATTTTCTAATTTCATTTTGAATTTTCATAAAACTCACAATAATTTTTCAACATACATTTTTGGCATTCTGGCTTCTTCTTGCAGATAAAATGTGCAAGATAATCTATTAAAGCGTGGTATTCATTAAATAGTGCAGTATCTTTTTTAAGATGATTATTAAAGAATTTCTGTAAATCTGAATATTTTATATTTTCATTTATAAATCCAAGTCGTGAAAAAATCCTTTTCGTGTATGTATCAATTACAAATATCGGTTTATTCAGTGCATATAATAAAATACTATCAGCGGTTTCTTCACCAATTCCATTTATTGCTAATAGTTGCTCCCTTAGTTCCTTTATGTTGATTTTTTGTAACTTATTAAAACTAAAATCATACTTTTTAAAATATTCAAGGAAATGTTTGATTTTTTTTGCTTTCTGGTTATAATAACCCGATGGTTTTATCACTTGAGCCAAAACTTCGGTATCCGTATTATATAACCTTTCAGGCGAAAGTAAATTTTTGTCCTTTAAGTTATTAATCGCTTTTTTAACGTTTTTCCAAGAGGTGTTTTGAGTTAATATCGCACCGATTACGACTTCAAAAGGATTTTCTCCGGGCCACCAACCTCGAGGACCAATTGAAGTATAAAGTGTATCATATATTTTCATCAATATATGTTCGGAAGGTTTCTTATATTTTCCCATTATGCAAAGAATTTTTCATTACAATCTATAACAATGGGTATTTTTTGACATTGCAGTGGGGAACAGTCCCGTTAAGCGGGACTGTTCCCTACTTTCATCGATAACAGTAATTCCAAGAATATCGTTTGGCATTACAATAAATTCATCCAAACTGATTTCTATAATATAAAATGATTTTTAAAAATTTATAAAATTTTAAGAAAAAATATTTTTTATTTTATTGTATTTTTATCATTAGGGGGGTTTTCACCTAAAACAACTTTTGACCAGGTCTTGCAATTTAAACAAAATACGCTTAAGGTATTAATCTTTACTTTTAATTCCTTCCCACATTTAGGGCACTTTTGCGTTACAAAAACTTCTTTCTTATTCATTTTCATCTTTTCCAGAATCATAATACAAATTATAAAATTCTTTAATCCATTTTTCAAATTCGTTATTAATTATAGCAGAACGGATTTTTTTCGTTAAAGACATAAAAAAATGGATATTATGTAAAGTAAAAAGCCTCAAAGCAAGAATCTCACCCGAATTGAACAGATGTCTTAAATAAGCACGAGTAAAATTCTCACAAGTATAACATTCACAGTCCGAATCCAAATGAGTGAAATCTTCCTTATAAATTGAATTTTTTATAACGATTTTTCCCTTTGACGTATATAATGTTCCATTTCTGCCATTTCTTGTCGGAATGACACAATCAAACATATCAATTCCTCTTTTAACACTTTCCACTATATCTTGAGGTTTACCAACTCCCATAAGATAACGAGGTTTATCAATGGGAAGAAATTCTGTAGAAAATTCAGTTAAATCATACAAAATCTGTTTAGGTTCACCCACAGATAAACCTCCAACAGCATATCCCTCAAAATCCATATCAATCATTTTAAATAGTCCAACCTCTCTTAAATCCTTATATATTCCTCCCTGACATATTCCAAAAAGAGTTTGTTCATAATCATAAAAGGAATGGGAATTTTTAAAATAATCGATGCTTATTTTTGCCCATTCAATGCTTGTGTCATTAGCAACTTTTGATTTGATATGTTCGGAAGGATAACTAATAGGATAATCGAGGGGCATTATTATATCGGAACCAAGTTTTCTTTGAATATCGATTACATTTTGAGGTGTAAAAAAATGATAAGAACCATCAAAGTGGGATTGAAATTTTACGCCATTTTTTTCTACTTTATTCAAATCTGCAAGACTAAATACCTGATACCCTCCACTATCGGTCAGAATTGGTTTATTCCATCCGATAAATTTGTGAATTCCGCCTGCTTTTTTAATTACCTCTTCACCCGGTCTCAGATATAAATAATAAGTATTACCAAGTATAATTTGCACTCCACAATCATCAAGTTCTTTGGGGGATAAAGTTTTAACGGAACCTTGTGAGCCGACTGGTATAAAACAGGGAGTATTAAAATCTCCACGAGACGTGTGAATAACTCCAACTCTTGCTTTCGTTTGTATGTCAGTTGCAATTAATTCAAATTTCATTAAGTCAGATGTAAACTTTAATCAAATTACTAACGTTTGTGCCACAAAACTTTTAGAAATCAAAACCTAAGGAAAAAAGATAATTTGGGGAAGAGAATTTGTTTCCGTCGTGAAGCCAGGCAACGTCAAATCTTGCTAAAAAAAACAGTAAAATACCTCTTGCGCCGATTCCCCAACTCATTGCCATATCGTCAAAATACGATACACCATTAATTTTTTTAGTTGCTCTAAAACCTTTGTGGACCTCATAATTTGATTTAAATGGGTCGCCAATAATCCATTTACCAGAAATACTATCGAATTCTTCATAAGGGTCCCAGGCACCACCGACATCAAAAAACAAGGAACCACGAATTTGTTGAAATCCAATTGGGAGTGGCCAACCGAGCAAAAGATATTGTATTAGAGGGAACCTAAATTCTACGTTTCCAAGAAAGTATTTGCTCCCTACAAGTTGATAATAGCCCGCACCTCTTAATGGAGTTATATAATGTGAAAAGAAGATATCTCTCAAACCATCTCTTATGTCACCAACAAACTCTCTATTAAGCCAGTTATCAATCCCTCCAAGATAAAAATTTTCTGGGTCTCTTCCGAAACTTCCACCACCACTCATTCTAAACGCAAACCCATATTGGTCTCTAATTTTAAAATATTTTCTTATATCAGCATTAACTGTGGTAAATGAAAGGGTTCCATTTTGTTGTTCATTCAAAGAGTATGGGTCTGGGTATGGATTGAAACTTCTATTCGAAAGAGGAGGACTTGTATAAATGAAAAAATTATATCTTGTTCCATCAAGAGGAATTATAGGGAAGAAATTTGGTCCCCAAAGTGAAGTATCGTTCGAAAATGATAAAGAAAATAGAAAAGTTTTAACCCCTATTGTTGGAATGTCACCGTAATCATAGAAATACGTTTGGTCAATATTGGAATATATTGCACCAAAATCTATTCTCGAAAACTTACTGAACGGTCTTGAACCAAATGTCTGAATTCCAAAATTTCTCAATCTAAAAGGCACTGAACCTACTGGCAAACCAAGAAATTGATAATAACCTGTAAAATACATTGAATCTTGAAATATTCCTATACTATAATCCGTTCTGCGTGGCAGGTATCGGTATTGTAAGAAATAGTTGCTATTTCTCAAATCAAAATACAAATCAGTTCCAATAAAGATTTGGTGGTCACCAAGTATATCAGTTATTTGAATAATACTCGTTCCCTGAACGCCAAAAAATCTATCATATCCAGCACTCCCAGTGACGATGTCGGGTGAAAATTTCAGTTTGTATTTCTTTATTTGATATTTATTTTTTTCCTCTTTCGAAATATCTTCTTGAGATTTTATTTCAGCGATTTTTGTTTTCTGTAATATAGATTGGTTTTTGTCGCTCAAATTCCTATCAAATACATAATTGGCTAAGCCCGGGGATTGTAATTTAGTTTCATTTTCTGAAGCGATTAAATTTTTGACTGGTCTCTCTTCTTCTTTTTTCTTTTTCTCTAATTCATCGAAATAAACCGTGTTTTTCAATTCAATATTTTTTGAGTCAATTTCCAACGGATTTTTTATCATATATATATCATAACCCATATTAGAAAAAGAAGAGAATACTAATTTTGTTCCATCTTTTGACCAGGATAATTGCTCGCATCCCGTCAACGTATTTGTTATGGGTCTGGCTTCTTTTGTTTCGGTGTCTATAATAAAAATATTAGATATTCCGTTTTTTTCTGTGGTACAGGCAATTGATTTTCCATCAGGTGACCAAACAGGATAATCTTCATCATATTCAGTTTCAGTAATCCTTTCCATATTAGTTCCATCTTCATTTATAATATAAACATCCCATTGGTTATAATCGAAGTTATGTATTTCGAAATCATCGGGTATCATTTCTTTTGGGACGTAATTTCTTCTATCAGAAACAAAAGTAATCTTTTTTCCATCAGGCGACCATGAAGGATGTTTTTCGGAAAATATATCATCTGTTATTTTTCTCAATTTTTTTGTAGTAACATCATAGGAATATATATCGGAAGCACCATCTTGATTGCCAATAAAAGCGATTTCATTACCATTTGGTGACCATTCAGCACCAAAAACCCCGTCAAGACCAAATCTAAATTGTCTCACGCTTCCACTTCTCACATTCACAACGTAAAGTGCGTCCTCTTTGCCACTTTTGGCAGCAAAAGCAATATTTTTACCATCAGGTGACCAACTTATACCGGGAGATAAAATATGCATTTCTTCAAAGTCAGCACTCTTTTGTCCTCTTATAACCTTACTTAATATCTTTCCATCGATTGCAGACATTACATAAATATCGAAATAACCACTTTTATCAGACGTAAATGCTATTTTGCTACCATCTGGAGAAATTGCAGGACTGATATTGTAAATATTTTTCAATTTTTTATGGTCTGTCAGACGATTGGCAATTTCTTCTGGCTTTTTTCTGTCTGCGATATCAGGCCAGTATCTTCTTCTTGCATACAACGACCACTGTTCCATCAATTCCTCATAATCCAATCCAAATGCAGATTTCAATCCTCTATCTACGTTATTTGTCTGCCTCAATTTATTGAGAAAATCACCGACCTTTTCCTTTCCATATTTATCAGCAATAAAATGGAAAATCAAATTCCCACCCCAATATGGATTATAAACTTCTTTCGAATATTCAAGATAACCATTTATGGTGGCATCTCTGTTATATTTATCTGTATCAGTATTCCATCCAATAGATTCGTATTCTGCCATCCCTTCCGCAATCCATAAAGGAATTTGAAACATAGAAGCAGTATATATTGAGCGTGGGAACATCCCACCATAAAACATATCAAACATTACTGCATGAGTTAATTCGTGGTGAGTTACGTGCCTCAATTGACTATAAGAACCTTCATAAGGAATAGTGATGCGGTTTTTGAACATCTCCGTTACACCACCAACCCCCTCTTCTAAATATTCCTCTATAACATTAGTTTGTTGAAAATCATTATGAGAATTGTAAACTATTATTGGAACACGACTTTTCAATTTATATTTCCAATCATTTTCAATTTGAACTAACGCTGACTCTGCTACCTCTGCAACAAATTCTGCGAGTTTTTCTCCACCTTTATAAAAATGTATATCAAAGTGAGAGGATTGAATATAATACCATTCAAAACTTTTATATTGAACCTTATTTTTGCCAAAATCCTGTGCAAAAATATTTTCGCCTCTGTTAAATAACATAAAAACTATTGCAGAGACCATAAAATATTGTATAATTTGTCTCATATATATATCCTCCAAATCATTGTTCTTTATACATAAAACAAATAAATTTTTTCAAGGTTCCTAAATTAATAATTTTGTAATCTAAAAATAATTATAGTTAAAATCAATATAAATAAAATTATTAAGTCAAAAAATCGATAAATCGTATTTATTACTTATCTAAGCATATCTGAGTCTTCATAATATATTGTTGACAATAAGACATAATCACCAAAGCTGGATTTATCGATGAATAAATAGGCACGATTTTTTGAATAATAATACCATATTTCATAAGGCGGATTGCCTCTAGTATCGATCATCTGTCTGTAAATGTCATCCGGTTCTCCCATGATAACATAAATGTATCCGCGGTCGGTCATCCAGCTATCAGGTATTTTGGGCGCAGGAAAGTTCCTTGTTGCATAATCAATTCTTCGATAATATTCTCTCATCTTTGCATCGGTATCTGCATATGGTTTTGGATTTCGGTTCGCCCAGAATGATTTAAAAGCTTCAAGTTTCTCATTTCCTTTTGCTTCTTTTATCTTATTCATTTCTTTTTTAGAAGCAACGTATTTAAGCTCATCAATCGCCTTATCAAAATCAGAAATAGACATAGGAAGCCCTTCCCATCCCATTGAAAATGAAGAACCGTTGGTTTTCTTTTCTCCATTATACCCCAATTGATACTCAATAATATATTTACCCATATCCAAATTTAAATCCTTAATGTCTGTATAAAAGAAGTCATAATCTTTCTTTTTTGTAAAAGACTTCATTCCATCCTTAAACAATTTGTCCTTATTAAATTCATTAAAAATATTATACTTAATATCGACTGCATTATATTTATCGGGTATATACATCTCAAAGTAAGCGTAAAATTCTTTATCATAGTGCGAAAAATTGTTCAGCAGTGCAGGAAATATTTTAACAACATCATTTTTTAAAAACTCAATCTTTCTTAAAAATAATATATCGCTGACATTAACAGAACCTTCATCAAATTTTTTCAACTCCACGGGAAATTTTCCCTTTGATACATTATTTGAATTTTTGTCAGTGAAAATTATTTCCACCTGATACTTATTAGGATTCAGTTCAAACGATTTCTCCCAAAAAATATATAGCGAATCCAAATTAGTATTATCATAGTCAAGAATTGAAAAGGAGGTCTGAAATGTTCTATCAAGAACAGTATTATCTCCTTCGCGTACTATGACATTTACTTCATAAGTGGATTTATAATAATCTTCAATATTCACAAACAATAAATCATCATACGGAACCTGTATGTATATTCTTAACCCACTCTTATCAAAATTGTCCTTTACAGGATAATTAAAAAAAGTATAATAAAGTCGTGGCTGTACTTTAGTTTCTGCTTTTAACATATCTGTGTGTAAAAATAATATTGAACACACCAGAAACAGAATCAATATAATTTTAAAATTTTTTGTATTCATGGTTTCACCTTTAGAAATTATATATTATTGCATATACATAAAAAA
>CAZBIT010000071.1:0-8562 GCA_964491835.1 uncultured bacterium | reverse complement strand
GGTTTAAATGCAGGATTATATTAAAGAGATACTTATAGAAATTGGAGAAGACCCAAAAAGAGAGGGACTTATTAAAACGCCTTCACGCGTTGAAAATGCATTGAAATTTTTGACAAGTGGATATAAAAGTGATATAAATGAGGTTGTCAATGGGGCTTTGTTTGAAGTAAAGTATGATGAGATGATAATTTCAAAAGACATAGATATTTTCAGTTTGTGTGAACATCATATGCTTCCATTTTTTGGAAAATGTCATGTTGCTTACATTCCCGAAAATAAAATTATTGGTCTTAGCAAGATTCCAAGAATAGTGGAAATCTTTAGTAGAAGATTGCAAGTTCAAGAACGATTAACTACTCAAATAGCCACTTCTCTGGACGAAATCTTAAAACCAAAGGGGGTGGGAGTGGTTATAGAAGCGCAACATCTTTGTATGATTATGAGAGGAGTTCAGAAAATAAATACCGTGATTACAACGAGTTCTCTTCTTGGGTGTTTTAAAGACAATTTAAATACAAGAGCAGAATTTATAAATTTAATAAAGGGAAAAGGTTGACCTACTTTTTTGGCTTTCCATTTTTTTAAAATGTAATTTTTATTTAATTTTCAGTAAAATTATAAAAATTAATGCGTAAAGAATTATTTACTTCTCGTATAATGATGATTATAATTTTTATTTTTGTGTGGGGGGATTTATATTCTTTATCTTTTTAGCTTGGATAAAATAAAAAGTAAAAAATAAACAGTAAAATACAAATATAAAAATCTTATGAATTCTTTGTTTATTGCCGATTATATCAATAAAGTTAATCTTTATGTAAATTTTATCAATGCAAATGTTTAGATATAAATTGATAATCATATTTATAGTTTTTTTTGCATTTTTTTTAAGTGGAGAAATATATCCGCAGGAAGAAAAAAATATTGATGAAATAATAAATGATTTAAAAAGGTTAGCTATCGAAAGTCCTTCTGATACTGCTTTATATTTTTCTCTTGGAGATGCTTATGGCAAAAAGGGGCTTCTTGAAACTGCTTATGGAGAATATGAGAAAGTTTGGCTTATGAATAAGGAGAACGTTGATGCACTGATAAGAATGGGAATAGTTTCTCTTAGAAGGGAGAACTGGAACGATGCTGAAGATAGGTTAAATAGTGCGTTTAAACTCATCAACGGTATGGAAGAATTACACTTCATGAGAGGATTGCAATTTGAATTCAATCTGAGATATAAAGAAGCAATTAATGAATATAGCGAAGCAATTAAAAAATCAAATAATTTGAGGGAAATTAATAAATATTTAGGAATTCTTGCAGGACAGAAAGGAATGACCGAATTAGGCGTTCAATATTATCAAAAAACAGATAAATTGAGATTTTTTTTGTTTGATGTATATCTTCATCTTGGTGAAGTTTGCAGGAAAATGGGATTGATAGATAAATCCATTAACTCATTTCTAAAAGGGATTGAAATAAAACCAAATGATAGTTCAATATATTTTAATCTTGGATTATCCTATTCTTTGGTTGATTCACTGCTTGAGGATGCTGTTAAAGCATTTGGAAAGTCAATTTCAATTGACTCTACAAATGCTGACGTTCATTATAATCTTGCAATTGTTTACGGAAGATTGGGAAATCTTGGACACTCAATATGGGAACTTCAAAAAGTGGTTAAATTAAAACCTGATTATGCACAAGCGCATCTTGAACTTGGAATTGCTTATTTTAATAACAAGCAATATCTTTCTGCTTGGGAAGAAATAGAAGAAACAGAAAAATTAGGTTATAAAATCCCTGAAGAATTTATTAAACTTCTATCCAATGTATTACCACGTCCAAAAAAATAAAGATATTTCCCATTTTTTGAAATTCTATTATTTGTTTCATTTTTAGGACAATTTTTAAAAACATTTTCCGCATTAAAATTCTTAATCGTTCTTAAAAAATGAGAAGGAGAAGGTAAATGTGTAAAAAAAAATTTTTAAAAAAATGTTTTTATTTTTTTATTTTGATGTTTTTAACGTCGTCATATTCGTTTTTAAAATCTCAAACTATTTATGATTTGCAAGAAACGATAATATCCCCCCAAATGATAAATAATATAGTAAATGAAATATCGGGGACTTTACCATACAATCATATGATTGAAATGGCGGGTTACAATCGTGACAGAAAAAAGGAAGAATACGAAGGATTATATTGGGAGAGCGAATATATTGTGAATAAAGCAAAAGAATATGGTTTTTCTGACGCTCATATTGAACATTTTCCGCAGGACTATGAACAATGGGATGCTGAAGTAGGAGAATTATGGTTGGTGGAGCCGGAAGAAAGATTGTTAATTAGTTGCCGTGATGTTCCACCTTGTCTTGTCCCGGGAAGTCATTCTGATGATGTATCCGCAGAAGTTGTTTATGTCGATTCTGAATTGGATTCATTAATTTATTCAAGGAATTATATCGAAGGCAAGATTGTTCTAACGTCAGGGCAGGTGAGAAATGTTTATCCCATTGCAAATAATCTTGGAGCAGTTGGTGTTATAGGTTATGGCTATTGGAGGACGGTGGATTATCCCGACCAGATTATGTGGAGTAGCATAAGAGTTCCAGAAGGTGCATCTGCAAACTTTGCGTTTAGCATTACGCCGAGATTGGGATATGAAATTAAGAAACTTTTAGATGAAAAGAAAAGAGTAAAAATTCGTTCAATTGTTAAGACAAACTTTTATAAGACGGATATGGAAGTTGCAACCGCTTTGATACCCGGGGATGGGAATTCTAAACAAGAAGTTGTGTTATGCGGTCATCTTTTTGAAGGGATTACAAAACAAGGTGCTTTGGATAATATTAGTGGTTGTGCTGCAATTCTTGAAGCAGGAAGAACGTTAATAAAGTTGATTGAAGAGGGAAAAATTGATAGACCAAAAAGGTCAATAAAGTTTTTATGGGTTCCTGAAATAAGCGGTACAAGTGTATATCTTCGGAAACATAAAGATGAAGTTCAAAATATCGTTGCTGCAATAAATCTTGATATGGTCGGTGAAGACGTAAAAAAAAATCATAACAGTTTAAATCTTTATCGTTCAGTTGACTCCAGAGGAAGTTTTTTGAACGATATATGCCAGGAATTTTTTGAATACGTTGGGATTACAAATAGGGAGAGTATTCTTAATCCTTCTTGGATAGAAATGAGATATCCTATTTTTGACCCTAATGGTTCGAGAGACCCATTTTATTATAATATTGAAAATTATTACGGTTCAAGTGACCATCTCGTGTTTCTTGGTAGTGAATTTGGGAAACCTGCCGTAATGTTCAATAATTGGCCCGATATGTTTTATCATACAAATGAAGACACACCCGATAAAGCCGACCCAACACAGTTAAAAAGGGCGGTTTTTATTGCTTTTGCTTCTGCCTATGTAATTGCGAATGCAGGAGTAAATGATATTTCAAAAATATCGGCTCTTGTTTATGGGAAGGGTAATGTGAGAATTATGAAAGAGGTTGAAAAAGGATTACAATATCTTGTTAAAAGTGATTCTTATCATTTGAAAGAAAGATTTAAAGAAACAAAAAATAAAATCAATGGCGCATTTATCAGAGAAGGAATAAATATTGAATCTTTAAGAATTTTGGCTGAAGGAAATATTGCCCCCGAAGAAGAAATTTCAAAAATTAGAAAAAATCTTGTTGAAAATGAGAAAAGTGTTTCCTTAATGCTGACTGAATTTTACAAAATAATGTGCAATAGATTTAAAATTGATTCAGAAGAAATAACTCTTACAAAAGATGAAGTTCTTGCCTCAAAAATAACTCCGGTTTTGGTAAAACCTGATTCAAAAAGAGATTTGAGTTCTTTTGAGAGAAGAAGTTTTTCAACGTTATCCCAATTTTCGAGGTTTGAACTTTTAAATTTTATTGATTCCGGATTATCCTTGTTAAACATAAGAGATTCCATTTTATCCCAGTTTGGAGACGTAAGGATTGAAGATGTGGTAAATTTTTATAAGAATCTTGAAGATAAAGGGATTATTAAACTTGCTAATAAATGAGCGTCAAATATTGAAAGATTATGGGAAATAAGTTATGGGGATTAATATGTTTCCCACTTTAAAATCTTCTTGCATACAATCCGATATTTTTATTGAAGTCATTACGGAAGTAACTTTTGCTTTGTTTATACCTCAGTCCCATAGTGACATTGTAAAGTTAAGAATTATGCCGTTAGTCCTATTAAAATGTGAATAACTTTCAAATTTAAAATTAAAATATAATTTTATTTTGACATATTAATCAATTTTTATTTGACATTTACATTGTAATTTTTTTAATTTAAGCAAAGAAATATATTAAAATAATTGGTTATAGAAGTTTGTATAATTTTTATTAAAGTTCGGTCACATATTAAAGTGTGACTTTTTTTATATATGAAAAATCTAATTTGCCATATTAAAGTTTTATCATTCTTAGTTATTTTTTCTTTTACATTTATACTTCAGTTATTTGCAATAGGAATTAAGGTTCTGAACTCTTCGGAAGAGGGGATTGTTTTTACGGTAAATGAAATACATTTTAAATTTGAATACGTGACTATAGAAGATAAAATTTATAAAAAGATAATTATACCTGGGGAACCCAATGTTGGATATCCTGGGGAACCCGAACTTCCTTTTATATCAAGATTGTTTGGTGTTCCTTATAATAAAAGTGCCGAGATTGAAATATTAGATTCTGAATTTTATACCGTTGATAATGAAGAAATTTCTCCTATCCCCGAAATCGAGAGAATCAAAAATGGTGATGTTGAAAATTTTAAATATAATTATTTTTTTGATAAAAATATATATTCTTCCGATAATTTCTTTCCTATATCCCTCGCAGAAATCTCAGATGAAGGGATTATTCGAAAGCAAAATGTCTGTGCCGTAAAAATTTATCCAATTCAATATAATCCAGTAAAAAAGGTTTTAAAAATTTATAAGCAAATGAAATTATTAATAAAATTTTCAGAGAATAAATCTCTTGAAAAAAAATCAGAAAAAGGAATTGTTAATATAAAATATTTCGAAACGTTCAAAAATTTTATTAATTACGATAATATTGTGAAGTGGAATTCTAAAAATATTTCAGAACTTGGGAAAAAGGTAACTGCTAATAATTTCGTTGATTCTTTAACTATAAGTAATTTTAAGTATAAAATGGAAGTTGAAGATGATGGATTGTATAAACTTCAGGGTAAGTATCTTATGGCTGAAGGGATAGACATTTCTAAAATTGACCCAAAATCAATCAAGATTTTCAATAAAGGTGATGAAATTCCTATTTACGTGAGTACGGAAGAAGATAGTATGTTCGATGAATTAGATTATATAATTTTTTATGGAACAAGAAACCGAGGCAGTAAAGAATATTTTGACCCTTATACTGATAGAAACGTTTATTGGTTGACCTGGGATGGAAAGAATGGCAAGCGATTTGAAGAATACGATGGTTCTATTAAGAGCGGCAATGTGGCAAACTTTTTTAAAGAAAATCTGCATAATGAACTTGATGTGTTTTATAGTGGTGGCGACACTGATGAAGAAATTAGAATTACCGCGAAAGTTCCGGGTGAAGGCTGGTATTGGACAAGTTTTGAACCGGGTAGAATAAGAAATTTTAATGTTTACGTATATGGATTGAAGCAAGAAGGTGATAGTTCTAAAACGAGAATAAAATTTCGAGGAATAACTTCCGGTAATCATCGTTTGAATCTTAAAATAAATGAAATTGACGTAGGAAACGTCCAATTTAATGGAAGGAAAGATTATATCGTTGAATTTACCATTAATAAAGGAATTTTAAAAGAAGGGCAAAATCTTTTTTCTATAACCAGCATAATTTCTTCTGGAGAATTGGATATGGTATATCTCGATTGGATTGAGGTTGAATATTATAGAAGGTATTCAGTTTTTAATGATAAACTCACGTTTTCTTTATCGGAAAATAAAGGTACAAGATATGTCCTCACCGGATTTGAAAAAAGTGACGTTGAAATAATTGATATAACAAATAAGGTAAGGATAAAAAATTTTCTTACAAATTCAGAGGGTAATTTATACAATATTACATTTGAAGATAATCGTTCTGGTGATAAAAGAGAATATTGTGTTGCTTCAGGCAAAGGATTTTTGCTGCCAGCGAATATGAAAAAAGTTTCTTTTTCCGACCTTAAAAATCCTTCAAATTCTGCAGATTATGTAATCATTGCCTATGAAAAATTTTTAGAATCTGCAAATTCATTAGCAGAATTCAGAAGGAATAAGCATTCTTTTTTAACTAAAGTTGTTAATGTCGAACATATTTACGATGAGTTTAATTATGGAATAGCGAGTCCAGTTGCTATAAAAGAGTTCATTAAATTTACTTATAATAATTGGGCAACCGTTCCCTCATTCATTGTAATGTTTGGTGATGCAAGCTGGGATTATAAAAAGAAGGGATATGTTAGTATATTTGAAACCTTAGTTCCCTCGTATGATTATCCCGCAAGTGATAATTGGTTTGTATCTCTCGATGGAGAAGAGGATATATTACCCGATATGTATTTGGGAAGGATTCCCGTTGCGACGGAAGAGCAGGCAGAAAACTATGTTCAAAAAGTGATGGATTATGAATCGGCAGTGAATAATCTATGGAATAAGAGGATATTGTTGATAAATGGTGGTCTCAATGAATATGAACAGAATCTGTTTCATGAAAATACCCGGTATGTTGTGAACAATATTACGTCTCCACCCCCATCGGGAATGAAAGATATAATTATTAATAAAACGTCAACGGACATGATTGATTTTTCTTTTCGGGATGAAATAATAAAAATAATAGACGATGGCGTATTGATGATAAATTCTGCGGGTCATGCAGCTCTACAAACTTATGATGTTGATTTTGGAAAAGCATCAGACCTGAATAATTATAAAAAATATCCTTTTATGCTCAGTATGTCCTGTAACACAGCACAGTTTGCAGACCCATCCGTTTTTACTCTTAGTGAGGATTATCTTCTCGCTAATGATAAAGGTGCAATTGGATATTTTGGAACAACAGGATGGGGATATATTCAACTTGATAATATTTTACAACAATGGATTTTTTCCCGTGCTTTTATCGATACTGTTAGAATGCTTGGTATTATGTCAACGGATTCTAAATACCATCTGTGGCAAGTAATGGGAAGTAAATTCAGACAAGAAACAATAAATACTGTTAATCAATATACATTTATGGGAGACCCCTGCGTCGGTCTTGCACTTCCTAAAAAAACAGACCCGACGGTAGCATCAGAAAACATTAAATTCAGCAATGATTTTCCTAATGAGATGGATGGCAGAATAAACATTAATGTTATGATTAATAATTATGGACTTTATTTACCTGATAGCGTTCGAGTTTCAATATATGATGATTATGAAGGAGTGGGAATTTTTCCAATAAAAGAAAATATTGTTGTTAAACCGTTTGGAATTCAGGATTCTATATCGGTTAATTGGGAAATAGTCGGTAAAAAAGGAAATCATCAAATAATCGTAGAGATTGACCCGAAAAATTTGATAATTGAGGAAAATGAAGAAAATAATAAGGCAATTAAAAGCATTACCGTATTTTCATCTGATGTGACTTTATTAAAACCGCAAACGTTCACGAGAATCAATACTAACAATGTAAAACTTGAAGTGTTTTGTAATTCCACGGAAAAAACTTATCAAAGAACTCTATACTTTGAAGTAGATACAACTAAAAATTTTGATTCTCCTTTTTATACTTCTGGACCAATAATGGAGGGATTATTGACAACAACCGTTCAAGTCGATCTTCCTTTTGATAAAATTTATTATTATTGGCGAGTGAGAAGTTTTGATGGAACCAATTACAGCAGATGGGCAAATTCTATCTTTCATTCCGATTTTAGTGCAGATTCTGGATTTGTGTGGTTTCAGGAAGGAAAGGCGTTTAAAGAAGATATATTTGAAAATTTGAGGATTAACGATAATGTATCTCTTGCATCTCATATTATTGAACTTTATTCTGAATCCGCTGGTTACAAAGATGGAAATTTGGCAATTCTAAAAATAGATAATAATATTATTGACGTAGCAGAATATGATTCGTTGTTTCCCATTGATTTTTATAATCAAGGTTTCTACGTCGCAGTAGTGGACGAAAGGACAGGTCGTTTGATTTCTGCATTACATTTTAATACGCATATGTCTTCTAAACATTCCGAAGCAATGGCTGATTTCATAAATAATGTTGATGCGAATAAAAAAATTATGTGCGCGGTTGTATCCGATGGGTCAAGTAATTTGACGCTATCGTTAAAAAATGCGATTAAATCTATAGGAGGTAATTTAATAGATAATCTTGGTTTTCAGGATTCTTATGCAATTATTGGAAGAAAAGGTGCCGCTATTGGTAGTGTTCCAGAACAACATAAGAAGAGTGGAACGGGAAGGGCAATAATTGAAGATAGTATTTCCATTAATTTTCTAAATGGGAATTTAATTTCAAATTTCTT
>CAZBIT010000070.1:0-8579 GCA_964491835.1 uncultured bacterium | reverse complement strand
ATTTTTGGGTAAAGCCCTCTTTCTTCGGGCATATATCCAATTTTGTCTTTTAGTTTTTCATCCATTTTTTTATCGAGGATTTTTATTTCACCCTCATCAGGTATTATAATGTTCATTATCATTCTTATTGTTGTGGTCTTGCCTGCACCATTCGGACCCAAGAGCCCACAGATTGAACCGCTTAGCAATTCTAAGGAAAGATTTTTAACTGCGGTAAAATCTCCGAAATTTTTTGTTACATTTTTTATTGAAAGTATTGAATGATTTGCTTCCATTTTATTATTTTTAGAATTGAAAAATATTCTTATAATTTCCAGGTAGGTTCGACAGTCCCATCTGTTTCAGTAATGGTTTTTAAGAGTTTTTCTTCTAACTCTAATACAAGTTTTTTTAGGTTTGGGTCTTTAATCTGATTGTTTAGTTGTCCACTCTGCGTTGTCAGACGAACATCACCTAAAAGGTTATTCATCTGGTCGGGGTCTTTTTCGACGTCGTATAATTCGTTCTGGTCCCAGATACCGTAATATTTCATATAACTATATTTGGTTGTCCTGAGTCCTGTGACCATAGGTGTTTGAGGATACTCCCGCTCCCAAAAATATTCATATAGAAATTCTTTCCGCCATTCAACATCACTTCCTTTAATTAGAGGAAAGAAAGAGTTGCCCTGCATTGAAATAGGAATTTTGATGCCTGCAACATCTAAAATAGTTGGAGCAATGTCAATGTTCAGGATGAGTTCATCCTTAATTTGACCTTTTTGTGCAAATGCTGGACAGTGCACAATTAAGGGGACTCTTATAGAAGGTTCATACATTGTTCTCTTGTCAATTAATCCATGTTCACCAAAAAGGAATCCGTTATCACCCATAAAAATTATCAATGTATCTTCTAATAAACCTTCATTATTTAAGATATCTAACAATTCGCCTATGCTGTCATCGACTCCCAAAACACATTCGCAGTAATCTTTATAAAATTGGTCAAAATCCATTTGATGGTCATACATTCCATCGACTCCATGCCAACTGTTTCGTTGTTTTTTGACCCATTCAGGTTTACCTTTGTAATTTTCTGGTGTATTTGTAAATGATTTTGGTTTTGGAACAGTAACATTACTGTATTTGCCTTTATGTCTTGGTGCAGGTTCGAAAAGTGCATGGACAGCTTTATGAGACATATAGAGGAAAAAGGGATTATTTTTATATTTTCTAATAAAATCTATTGAATACTCTGTGGTTATGTCGGGTGTATATCCTTCTCTTTGAATATGTTTTCCATCAATATTAAACAAAGGATTAAAATAAACACCCTGCCCGCGAAAAGAGACCCATCTGTTAAATCCAGGTTGTGGGTCATCACTTATATTTCCCATATGCCATTTACCAATGAATCCTGTTTTGTATCCCAATTTTTGCAATTCAACTGGAAAAGTAGGAATCATTTTCGGAAGTGTCGTGCTGTTATTGATAACGCAATGTTTATGCGCATATAGACTGGTAAGTATTGACGCACGGCTTGGCGAACAAAGAGAGGTTGTTACGAAACCATTTTTAAACAATATTCCATTTTTTGCAAGATGGTCGAGGTTTGGTGTTTTAAGAATAGGATGTCCTAAATAACTCATTGCATCATATCGCATATCGTCAATTAAAATGAAGATGATATTTCTTTTTTTCTTATTTTTTGATACACTTTGAGGAAATTTCATAATCAGAGGTGAAGCAATAAGTGCAGTTTTTTTTAGAAAATTTCTTCGATTATATAATTTGGTATTTTGTAACGATTTTTGGTTAATATTCATTTTCATTATTTTTTAATTTAAGGAATGTTTGGTATTTTTAAAAGAATTATTTTAATAATTTCCGGTTCAGAATAAAAAAAGCCGGCTGGGTGGGAGGGGCCGGCTTTTATATTAATTTATGAGGGATTTGTATCTTCGGAAAATATAATTAATAAATATTCAAAAGTCAAGAAAACAAAGAAAAAAATATAAAAAAAATTTTCTTCACTGTTAACAAACTATAAAAACAACAATATAAGTAATAATTTTTGTAATTGAAATACTAAATCGTTTAAGAAATTAGAATATAATATTTTTTAATTATTTATGATGGATATTGTTATATATGATTATTTAGTTGTATAGTGATGAAATTATTTTTCTTGACAATAATTTATATTTTTATTAAAATGAAACAAATTTTAAAATAATTTATTATTTTCAAAAGTAAAGAGGAGGAAATGATATGGCTTTTATGATAACAGAAGAATGTATAGCATGCGATGCTTGTGTTTCAGAGTGTCCTAACGATGCAATAAGTGCCGGAGACCCATTATATATAATTGACTCTGATAAATGCACCGAATGTGTTGGTCATTTTGATGAACAGCAGTGTGCAGCGGTATGTCCTGTCGATTGTTGTGTTTCTGACCCCAATCATAAAGAGACAAAAGAGCAACTTCTTGAAAAGAAAAAAAAACTGCACGGTGAATAGATTATAAAAAGGCAAAGGGATTGTAATTTTTCTCTTTGCCTTTTTTATCATTTCTTTTCTTTAATCTGCATTTTCATTTTTATATCTTCCTCCAATTGTAATTAATCGATGAGTAAAAAATAACATTTATTATTTGATTTTTTTGAATTCGTTATGGATAAAAAGGAAGTAGCACATATTTTGGGAGATATAAGCATATTTCTTGAACTAAAGGGAGAAAATCCATTTAAAAGTCGTGCGTATTCAAATGCAAGCAGGATAATCGAAAATATTGAAGGTGACATAAGCGAACTTGCGGAATCGGGTGAACTTTTAAAAATCAAAGGTATTGGAAGTAGAATAAGTGAAAAAATAACGGAAATCGTAAAAACTGGAAAACTTGAATATTATGAAGAATTGAAAAAATCAATTCCTACCGGTCATATTGAGATGTTAAAAATTCCCGGCATTGGTCCAAAGCGAATTAAAACTCTTTTTGAAAAACTTGACATTAAATCTGTTGGTGAACTTGAATACGCCTGTAAAGAAAATAGATTAATTGAGTTAGATGGTTTTGGCGTAAAGTCCCAGGAAAATATTTTAAAAGGAATTGAAAATTATAAAAAATATAGGGAACAATATCTTTTTAGTGAGGCACTTAATTCTGCGGAAAAAATTTATAATAAATTGAAAAATCATAAAGACATTATTAGGATATGTATTGCGGGGAGTTTAAGAAGAAAAAAGGAGATTGTTAAAGATATTGATATTATTGCAAGTTCCAAGAATAGTAAAAGTGTTATGGATTTTTTCGCTTCGCTTGAAGAAGTTAACAGCATTACTGCAAAGGGTGAAACAAAAACAAGTATAGTTTTAAAAACGGGTATTAATGCTGATTTGAGGATTGTTTCGGACAAGGAATATCCATACGCCCTTCATCATTTTACTGGAAGTAAAGAACATAATACTATTATGCGGTCTCGTGCGAAAAAAATGAAAATGAAAATGAATGAATACGGAATATTTAAAGGGGATAAAATTGTTCTTTGTAAAGATGAAGTTGAAATATTTGGGGCTTTGAAACTTCACTTTATACCACCTGAAGTAAGAGAGGGATTAGATGAGGTCGATTATGCAGAAAAAAATGAATTCCCAAAATTTATAGAGGATAGTGATATAAAAGGAATCATTCATATTCATTCAAATTATAGTGATGGAATTAATGCGATAGAAGAATTGGCAAAGGCAATTGAGAAAATGGGCTATTCCTATTTGGGCATTGCCGACCATAGCAAGTCCGCATTTTATGCAAAAGGATTATCAGAGGAAAGAATAATTGAACAACACAAAGAGATTGATGAATTGAATAGAAAATATAAGAATGTAAGGATATTAAAGGGAATTGAAGTGGATATTCTTCCTAACGGCGAATTAGATTATCCTGATGATGTTTTGAAAACTTTTGATTTCGTAATTGCATCAGTTCACTCAAAGTTTGGAATGAGCGAAAATGATATGACAAATAGAATAATGAAAGCGATAAATAATAAATACGTTAACATTCTTGGACACATTACTGGAAGATTGCTTCTCGCAAGAGAACCTTACAAGATTGACATTAAAAAAGTAGTTGAAGAAGCATCACGAAATAATGTGACTATTGAACTGAATGCAAATCCATATAGATTGGATATCGATTGGAGAGAATTAAAATATGTATATGAACATAATGGAAAAATTTGTATTAATCCTGATGCCCATAATATTGAGGGAATTAATGATGTTAAATATGGCATCGGAATAGCAAGAAAAGGGTGGACTACTCCTGATAAGGTTATAAATACGTTTTCTTATGAAGAAATTATGAAAGTTTTTGAAAAATAATATTTTATTTTGAATTTATTGATTATTTTAAATTGTATTTTTACGGATTCCAAGAATTCGGGATTCTGTCCCTATTTTATAGGGCGAATCGGTGATTCGCCCCTACATTAGATTGTTTAAAATTATTTTTGTTTCATATCGCAATTTTAGGATTAATTATTATGGAAGATAAAGGTTTGAAAAAAGAGAGAGTAAAAAAGATTGTTTCAATATTAAAAAAGGACTTTCAAAATGTAAGAACCGCCTTGAATTTTTCAAATCCACTTGAACTTTTGATTGCTACGATTCTTTCTGCCCAATGTACTGATGAACGGGTAAATAAAGTTACATCTGAACTGTTTAAGAAATATAAAAGTGCTAAGGATTATGCTGATTCAAATCTTCAGGAACTTGAAAAAGATATTCGTTCAACCGGATTTTATAAGAACAAGGCTAAAACAATAAAAAAATGCTGCGGGCAAATAATGGAAGAATTTAATGGTGAAATGCCTTCCACCCTTGAAGAACTTGTTCAACTTAATGGAGTAGGCAGAAAAACTGCAAATGTTGTTCTGGGAATGGCTTATAATATTCAAGGAATTGTAGTGGATACGCATGTGAAAAGGGTCTCTAATAGGTTGGGATTAACAGAGGAGAATGACCCGGTTAAAATAGAATTTGAACTTATGGAAACAATTCCTAAAAAAGATTGGACTGACTTTTCTTTTTTACTAATAGAACATGGCAGAAAAACTTGCATAGCACGTTCGCCGAAATGTAAGGAATGTAAAATTGAAAAATTGTGTTCTTTTAAAGATAAGAATCTTTAAATTTTTTAATTTTTTTAAATTAATTTCTTGAATTTTTTTTATTTTGTTTTTATATTAAAACGAAAATAAATTGTTTGGTTTTTACTCCTGAAGTATATATTTGTTTTAATAGATTCTATTTTAAGTTAGTTTATCTCCCTTTTTTGTTGTAATTTATCAAATATTATTTTCAAGATTACACCATCGTTATCTTAATTAATAATTATTTAAATCAATATATTAAAATAAAGGAGATAGTTTATGGCAACATTAAAAGAAAAACTCGCTGAAATAATACCCAAATTAAGGGAAGACATTAAAACACTTGTAAAAGAGCATGGAGAAAAAAAGATTTCAGAAGTTACAGTTACTCAGGCATATGGTGGTATGCGTGGTGTTAAAGCAATGGTATGCGATACATCTTTGGTTGACCCTGATAAGGGTTTAATTATTCGTGGTATTGCGCTGAAAGATTTAGTGGATATGGATAAACTACCAGAAGAAATATACTATTTACTCTGCACTGGGGAACTGCCTGACAAAGAAGGATTAGAATCTCTTAAAGAGGATTTAACTGAACGGAGTAAAGTTCCTTCCTATGTTTGGAATGTTTTAAGAGCAATGCCAAAAGATTCTCATCCTATGGCTATGCTTGATACTGCTATTCTTGTAATGGAGAAAGAGTCTATTTTTAGAAAGAAGTTTGATGAGGGTTTAAAAAGGGAGGAATATTGGGAGATTATTCTTGAGGATTCTTTACAACTTCTCGCAAAACTACCAAGTGTTGCTGCCGGTGTTTACAGGATACGATTTAATAAAGGTAATTTGATTGAGCCCGACCCAGAACTTGATTGGGGCGGAAATTATGCTCGAATGCTCGGACTTGATGACCCAACGGGTGAATTTGCTAATCTTATGAGATTATATCTTGTGTTGCACTGTGACCATGAAGGTGGAAATGTCAGCGCTTTTACTTGTCATACTGTTGGTTCTGCTTTATCTGACCCATACTATTCAGTTTCTGCCGGACTGAATGGATTAGCCGGACCACTTCATGGGCTCGCTAACCAGGAATGTTTAAAATTCGTCCTCGCAGTGAAGGAGAAATATAAGGGTGTTCCTACTGTTGAACAATTGGAAAAATTTGTTTGGGATACTTTGAATAGTGGACAGGTTATGCCCGGTTATGGGCATGCAGTATTACGAAAGACAGACCCAAGATTTATAGCATTCAATAATTTTGGAAAGAGGGTTTGCCCAGATGACAAAGTATTCAAGATAGTTGATCTTATGTATCAAATTGTTCCCGATATTTTAATTAAACACGGAAAAGCGAAAAATCCATATCCTAATGTTGATGCTGGCTCTGGTTCACTTCTTTATTATTTTGGGCTTAAAGAATTTGAATATTATACCGTTCTTTTTGGCGTCTCACGAGTTTTAGGAATGACCGCACAATTAATTTATAACCGGGCTATTGGAACTCCAATTACACGGCCAAAATCTGTATTAACTGACTGGATTAAACAAACAGTTATTGCTAAATAATTCTTTTAAATCAATTATAAAACCCGGACCATAAATTTTTGGCCCGGGTTTTTTATTCCAATATAATTATAACCAAAATTTGCATTAAGATTTTTAAAATTATAGTAGTGGTAATTCATGAATTGCCCTTTCATAATCATATCAGTAAGATAACAAATAAATCAAGTTTAGGTGAATTGTGGATTTTTATAAAATTTTAACTCCGTTTTACGATGAGATGATTGATTTTGAAAATAGGATAATAAAGGAAAAACCGTTTTTTAAGGAACTTATTACTTCTTATAAAATAAAATCTGCACTTGATATGGGGTGTGGAACAGGTATGCATTCTATAATGTTTTCAGAATTGGGTGTTGAATCGTGGGGTTTTGATAACTCTTTTGAAATGATAAAAAAGGCAAAGATAAATGCGAAAAAAAGAAATGTAAATGTAATTTTTAAAAGATTAAGTTTGGAAAATTGGCATTTTAATATTAAAAGAAATTTTAATGCTATTTTTTGTCTTGGAAATACCCTGCCCCATATTTTGCATAAAAATAAATTAAAAAAAACAATAAAAAATGTATATAATGGATTGTCAACAGAAGGAATTTTTATGGTTCAAATTCTTAATTATTATCCTATTATGAAATACCAAAAAAGAATAGTAAATATTAAAAAATTGGGAAATCATACTTTCATTCGTTTCTATGATTTTTTAAATAATATAATTAATTTTAACATTTTAGTTCTAACTAAAAAAGATAAAAAATTTGATTATAAACTTATCACAACTGAATTAATGCTTATTTATAAAGATGAACTTGTAAAAATAATTGAAGAAGTTGGTTTTAAAAAAGTAAAATGTTATGGTGATTTTGAAAAGAATCGTTTTTATAAAAACGGTTCGAAAGATGTAATAATATTGGCTGAAAAATAAAAGATGCGTTGAGATTTATATAAATCAAATAAAATTTTTCTAATATTATCTTGAAATTATCAAATTTGTATTCTATATTTATTCCAAAATAATCCATTACTTTAAAAATAAAACAATTAAAAGTGGAGGCGAATATGAGAAGAAAAATAATTATAATTTCATTGTTACTGGGATTTTTTGTTAATTTAAGTTATTCACAAAAGAAGGGGGCTGAAGCAACTGCACCAAAAAAGGGGATTGAAGTAATCGCACCAAAACGGGGGGTTGCAGGGGATATCGCAATTAATGTTGATGGGAAGCCCTTTACTTCGTTTATAACTCAGGTAAGGGGGCTTGATATAGGTAAACCGATTTTTTGGCCAATTCGTAGTGCAAAAGGAACAATTGTAACTCGTGGTTGGCCCTTGGTAACCGATATTCCTAATGAACAGAACGACCATCCTCATCATACTGGCTTATTTATAACTCATGGTGTCGTAACTGCTGGCACTGTAAAAGAATTAAATTTTTGGGCAACAAGGTCAAGAAATGAGGAAGAAAGATTGATAGAGGTGAAGAATAGTAAAAGTGGTGAAGATTATGGATTACTTGAAACGGTTTCTTTGTGGGAATCTCCAGAGACAGGACCGATACTTGAAAACACTCAAAAAAATATTTTCTGGTATGATGATAATTCAAGAATGATTGATTTTGATATAACACTCAAGGGACTTAAAGTTCCCGTGACGTTCGAGGACACAAAAGAAGGAGCAATTGGAATTCGAGTTCATCGTGATATGACCGAAGAGTATGGAGGGGCAAAGTATATAAATGCAGAAGGCCTTGAACCTGAAAAGAATATATGGGGTAAAAGGTCAAAATGGGTTGCGCTTAGTAGTAAAATTGGCACGGAGCCAATTGTTATTGCAATTATGTTCAGACCTGAAACTAACGATTATCCTCCTCTTTGGCATGCAAGAGGGT
>CAZBIT010000069.1:0-8633 GCA_964491835.1 uncultured bacterium | reverse complement strand
TATTGTGGTAGAGACGTTGCATGCAACGTCTCTACAATTATAATTTATTTTCTATCACAATTTTTGGGTAATTATATATCAATTTTTTAATACTTTAAATAACACACATTTATATCATCTATAATCTCCTTGACAATCTAACTTTTTTGCAGTATATTTAAATAATTGTTTTTATCTATTTAATGAGTAATTTTATGGAGGAATTTATTATGAAATATAGTTTCTCAAAAAAGGGTAAAAACAATTCAATTCTGTCGGGTAAAGGTGTATTTTCAACTGAAAACAATACTCCAATTGTAAAGGTAGGTATTTCAGATAGTGAAAATAATATCGATTTTAAAATTGACGGAAGATTTTTAATTCTTGATAAAAATAATAAAGTTATTATGGATAATATTAAATCGGACTTAAAATGGAGAATTAAGGTTGAAAATGCAAAAAAGGCAGAATTTAAGTATGGAATTCTTTTAAAAGAATTTGTAAAGAAGGAAAATGCGGAAAAGTTTGCAAAAGAGTTAAATATTAAAAATTTTGATGTAATTATTGATAAATCGGGAACTAAACATATATTCAGTGACGAAATTATACTTAGTAATTTGAAATACAAAGTCATTGCTGGTTATTGGGAAAGCGAAGAAGAAGCAAAAAAATGTTTAACTACTTTTGGTGATGATTTTAATTACAAGATAATCAAGCAGAAAGTAGCAGAACCACAGGGAAAATTAGAAATTTTTGATTCAAATTATGATAAATCTATTGAGAAAGAAGATATGATTTTTATCGTCCCGAAATCTGATATTTTTGAAATGACCTTGTTTAATGTGGATAGTTTAAAATACAACAGAAAAATAGATAAAAAACTTAAAGGGAAAATTCAGATTAATTTAAATAATGAAAGCAAGATTTCTGTAATTAATGTTCTTCCAATTGACGAATTTCTTAAGGAAGTTTTAATAAACGAATTAATGTGTGAATCTTCTTATGAATTTTTAAAGGCGTATGCAATTGCTGCACGAGGTTTTTATTTATTTAAACTGGGTTTAAAAACCAACGATAATGACTGTGATTTTTATTCTGAACAAATAACAGAAAACTTAATATCACCAAATAATGACGCTAAAAATTTAATAAACGGTGCCGTCGAAAAGACAAAAGGTCTTGTAATTACTTCTGGTAATAATGTATGCAATTCAGTTTATACTCTTGTTTGTGGTGGATGCACTGAAAATTTTGAAGGATTTTATGGAAGCAATGAAATAAAAATTCTCCCCGGGATTTTTGATACAGAAAATAAAAAGAATATTAAATTTGCTTTAAACTTTGATAGTGATAAAAAAGTCGAAAAATGGCTAAATGATAATCCAGAAGTTTTTTGTAATGTCGGTAATGAAAGTGGAGTAAGGTCTATTTCTTCATTTAAAAAATATTTCAGATGGGAAATTTCATATATTAGAAATGAATTGGAAAGAATTATAAAAGAAAAATCAGGCAATGATATTGGTATTTTGTATGATATTATTCCCATTTCAAGAGGTGTTTCTGGACGAATAAAGGAAATTGAAATATTAGGAAGTAAAAGGAACATCATTATTAGAGATGAAGAGAATATAAAGCAAATCTTTTCAAATGATAAGTTGTATGGTACCTGCTTTAATGTAAACTTTGAAGTTGGTAATGATGGAGTTCCAATAGAATTTACCTTCAAAGGCGCTGGATATGGTCAAGGTGTTGGGATGTGCTTATTAGGTGCTCTTGTTATGGCTGAAAAGAAGTATAAATGTGAATCAATTTTAAACCATTATTATGGTAATGTCTCATTAAGAAAGGTATATTAATAAAATTTTAATGCGTTTCAAATTGATGGAGGAAATATGTTGGAAGAATTGAAAGGCAGTGTTGTTAGAATAAATCAGAAAATTGAAACTCTAAGGCAGTATCTTTGACATAGAAAGTAAAAAAAATAGAATAAATAATCTTGAATCCGTAACGGTAAAAGAAGATTTTTGGAATGATAAAATAAAAGCACAAGAAGTTTTAAAAGAGATAACGGAAAATAAATATTGGATTGAAGAAATTGAAAAGATTGAAAAAGAGTTTAAAGAATTAAATGGGATTTTGAATTTATCCTTGGAGGAAGAAGAAGATTCGCTACAGGATGATATAAAAAAGGGTCTGACAAGAATTGAAGATTCTTTGAGGTCTTTAGAATTAAAAAAAATGCTTGCAGATGAAGATGATGTTAAAGATGCAATTTTGACGATTCATTCAGGCGCAGGTGGAACTGAATCTCAAGATTGGGCAGAAATGCTTATGAGGATGTATTTAAGATGGATTGAGAAAAAGGGTTATCAATCTTATTTAATGGATTTACAAGTTGGAGATGAAGCAGGAATTAAAAGCGCTACTATTGAGGTAAAAGGTGAATATGTATACGGATTCTTGAGTGCAGAAAATGGAATTCATCGACTTGTAAGAATTTCTCCATTTGACGCTAATCATAGAAGGCACACCTCTTTTGCATCAGTGTTTGTTTACCCCGAAGTGGATGACAATATTGTTATAGATATAAAACCATCCGATTTGAAAATAGATACATATCGTTCAAGTGGAGCGGGTGGACAGCATGTCAACAAAACAGATTCAGCAGTAAGGATTACACATATTCCAACTGGTATCGTAGTTCAATGCCAGAATGAGCGTTCACAGCACAAAAATAAAGCTAATGCTATGAAATTTCTGAAGGCAAAATTGTATAAATTAAAAAAAGAGGAGGAAAAGAAGAAAAGAGAAAAAATCGAACAATCCAAGAAAGATATTTCTTGGGGAAATCAAATTCGCTCATATGTTATGCATCCTTATAACCTCGTTAAAGATCATCGAACAGACTTTGAAACGGGTGATGTTCAGTCCGTTATGGAAGGGAATATTGATAAATTTATAGAAAGTTATCTTATTCAGAAGGAATCGTTATAAAATCATATCAATAAAGAAAAAGATGGAAAAATCAATAACAGTTGCAGAAATCAATGTTTCAGCACTCCTTTCTAACTTTGATAATATAAAGAAAAAAATTTCTCCCGTAAGAATTATGCCAGTTGTCAAAGCGAATGCTTATGGTCACGGTATCGAGGTCGTTTCACAAGAACTTGATAAAAGAGGTGCGGATTACTTTGGAGTCGCTTATCTAAATGAAGCAATTACTTTAAGAAGAATTGGAATTTCAAAACCGATTTTGATGTTCGTTCCTGTGTTTGAAAGTGGTATTTCTACTGCAATTGAAAATGATTTAGATATGACTGTTATATCATTACCTTATGCTAAAGAAATTTCAGAAATTTCAAAAAGATTAAAGAAAAAAGGTAGAATACAAATAAAAGTTGATACTGGTATGGGGAGAATTGGAATTGATTGGCAGGAAGCACCTGAGATTATTGTAAAAATATCGAAACTGCCAAACCTGGAAATCGTTGGACTTTTTTCACAGTTTGCTTCTTCAGATATTAAAGATAAAAGTTTTGCAAAAATACAGTTAGAAAGATTTAATAATGTTATTGAAAAAATAGATAAAAAAAATATAAAAATTCCGTTGAAACATATGGCAAATAGCGGTGCAATTCTTGACATTGAAGATTCGTATCTTGATATTGTGAGACCGGGTATTACCCTTTATGGATATTATTCATCAAGGGAAACTACTGAAAGTATTCCTATAACACCGGTTATGACTCTTAAATCTAGGATTATACAAAAAAAGAGAATAAAAAAGGGGATAAGTATAAGTTATGACAGGAGTTTCATATCCCAAAGAGATACGACTATAGTATCCATCCCAATTGGATATGCCGATGGATTTAGAAGAATGCTTTCTAATAAAGGTGAAATTTTAATACGTAATAATAAATATCCAATAGTTGGAAGAGTATGTATGGATTTTATTATGGTTGATGTTGGTGATGATGACACGATTAAAGAGGGGGATGAGGTAATAATATTTGGCAGAAATGAGAATGGAAGTATTGGTCTTTTGGAATTATGTGAGAAACTCGATACTATTCCGTATGAAATACTTACGCAAATTTCACCACGAGTCGCGAGAATTTATGTAAATCGATAATTTCTTAATTCAAATAGTTATAAAGGAGTAAAATTGGAAACGGGCGAACAGATTAGAAGTGTCAGAATAAAAAAGATTGAGAAACTAAGAGAAATGGGTATAAATCCATATCCTTATAAGTTTGATAGAACCCATTTTTCAAGTGATATTTTAAGTGACTTTGAAAAATTAGAATCAAATAAGGAAACTGTTTCTGTTGCAGGGAGGATAATGTCAATAAGAGAACACGGCAAATCAGCATTTGGGGATGTTCTTGATGAAAAAGGGAAGATTCAAATTTATATAAGAAAAGATATAATAGGAGATGATGGCTTTGAATTGTTTTATATGTTAGATATTGGCGATTTTATCGGCGTTAGTGGGGAATTATTTAAGACAAGGACAGGAGAGATTACGATTGTTGTGAATAAACTGACTTTGCTTGCAAAAGCAATTCGTCCTTTGCCAATCGTAAAAGAAAAAGAAGTTGATGGCGAATCAACCTTATTTGATAAATTTACAGACAAAGAGCAACGATATAGGTTGAGATATCTTGATTTATTATTAAATCCCGAAGTTAAAGAAGTATTTATCACACGTTCAAAGATTATATCTGCTTTAAGAAAATATCTTGAAAATCTTGGATTTCTTGAAGTGGAGACACCCGTTTTACAGCCGATGTATGGAGGTGCATTTGCCCGACCTTTTGTTACCCATCACAATGTTTTGGATATGAAACTTTATCTAAGGATTGCCGATGAACTTTATCTTAAACGGCTTATTATTGGCGGAGTCGAAAAGGTCTATGAAATTTCAAAAGATTTCAGAAATGAAGGTATTGATAGATTTCATAATCCTGAATTTACAATGCTTGAGTTTTATGTCGCATATAAAGATTATAAATATCTTATGGATTTGACGGAAGATATGGTCAGTAAAGTAGTTTTGGAGATATGTGGAACCACAAAAATAAAATTTCAAGATATGGAAACAGACCTTGCTCCCCCCTGGAAGAGAATGAGCGTTTATGAGGCAATTGAGAAATTTACGGGCATTGACATTGAAAAGGCAGATGTTAATATTTTAAAAAAGGCACTCAAAGAAATGGACGTTGAAGTGGAAGATTTCTGGGATAAAGGGAAATTAATCGAGAAATTATTTGATGAGAGAGTTGAAAAAAATATCATCGACCCCGTTTTTGTAACTGACTATCCGATTGAGATATCCCCGCTTGCGAAAAAGCATCGTGAAAAAGATGGTATTGTAGAAAGGTTTGAGGCAATCGTAGCAGGAAAGGAAATTGCCAATGCATTCTCTGAATTGAACGACCCAATAGACCAGAAAGAAAGATTCACAAAACAAATGGAAATGAGAGAAAAAGGCGACCAGGAGGCACAGGTTCTTGATGAAGATTTCATCACCGCAATGGAGTATGGGATGCCACCAACTGGGGGAGTGGGAATCGGTGTCGATAGATTAATTATGCTTTTGACAGATTCGTCTTCGATAAGAGACGTTATTTTATTCCCCCAAATGCGACCAAAAGAATAATTTTGTATAATGAATATTTTTATTATATGTATTTAATAAAAATTTAAAAATGTTAAAAAAAGAGGGAGATGTGAAAGTAATATTATTATGTTTAATAATAATTATTAGTATTTGTAATTGCGCGACAACAACATTAAGCGAAAAGGTTAAAAAGCAATTTGGTGATATTTCAAAATATTCTGATAAAGAACTAATTGACTTATATACTAAGGCAGTGAAGAGTGAAATGGATTTAGAAATGTATTTAAAGGAACTAAATAAGAAAAAGAAGATAGAAACTCAAGTTAGACTTGAAGGATACATCCCGTATGAAGAATTAGAACGTGAAGCAAGGCAGGAGAATGCAATTAAAATTTTGGAACAATGGAGAGAAGTAAAAAGGCAAGTTTTGGAAGAGATGAAAAAAAGAAAGTTGTCACCCCCCGTTGAAGACGATATACTTAAACTTCCAGACAATATTTATTAGCGGAAAAGTATAATTTAAAATTCTTTTAATATCACATAAGTTTAATCTATTCTTAATTATATTGTTTTGTAAAAAATAATATTATAAAAATTTTATGTCTACTTTTTTTATAAAAAGTAAGAAATATTTTTATGAAATTTGAATTATCCATTGCAAAAAGATACCTTTACCAAAAAAGAAAAATCGGATTTATCACGCTAATTTCCTATTTCTCCATTATTGGTTTAATTCTCGGAACAGGTGCATTGGAAACTACTCTTTCTATTATGAATGGATTTGATGAAGAGTATAAATCCAAAATCATTGGATTTGAATCGCAACTTCAGGTAGTTACATACGATAATGAAGGAACCAAAGATTATCAGATGATTGAAGATATTCTCAAAGAAAACAAAGAAATAATTGGATTTTCACCATATATTGAAAGAGAAGCACTTATTAGAAAAGGAAGGAGTATCGCAGAAGGAATTATTGTAAAGGGAGTTGATGAAGAAAAATTTTCCAATGTAGTAAATGTTAAGAATATCATTAAAGAAGGCAAATTTGAACTCCAGAAAAAGGAAGGTGAAAATTACCCTGGAATAGTTATCGGGATTAACCTGGCGGAAAAATTGAACCTTTCTCTTAATGACATAGTAATTCTTATGAGCCCTCAAAGATTATCGTATAATTTCAGTCAGCCAGTTTTAAAGGTTTTTACTGTTAAAGGTATTTTCAATACAGGATTGTATGATTATGATGATACTTTTGTTTATGTTCCTTTAAAATCTGCTCAGGAACTTTTTATGATGGGTGATGCGGTTTCGGGAGTAATGACTCGACTTAAAAACGATGAAATTGTTGAAAAGGTCTCCGATGAGATAAATAAAAAGTTGTATTATCCTCATTATGCCCGCACATGGCTCGATATACATTATATGATTTTTAGATGGATGGACACTATGAATCTACCCGTGATTTTAATATTTGGTATGATTGCTATTGTCGGAATATTTAATCTTATTAGCACGTTAGTAATGATAGTGGTTGAAAAAAAGAGGGATATAGGAATACTCAAATCAATGGGTGCAAATCAGAAAAGCATAATGAAAATTTTTCTTTATGAAGGAGTTATTATCGGTGGATTTGGTGTTGGTATTGGCTCTGTCATTGGATTTATTTTGTGCTGGTTTCAGGATAAATACAGATTTTTCTCGTTAAACAAAGATATATACCTTGTGGATTATCTTCCCGTTTCGATGAAGCCGACTGATTTTATAATTATTGGTTCCATTGCGCTTTCATTATGTATTATTGCAACTTTGTATCCTGCATACAGGGCATCAAAACTTCTTCCAACAGATGCTATAAGAAGTTGAAAATAATTAAACGAAACTGCATAAAAAGTATGTTTATAAATTTATCTGATACAAGAAATATTATATTTTTTTAATGTCATTCCCGCGCAGGCGGGAATCCATATTAAACATAAATTAAATATTATTAAAGAAATAGATTCCCGTTTTCACGGGAATGACAAATCATTATTATTTAATATATATTCAAAAAATTTAAGCATTTTTTATTTTTTTCAGAAGTCTCTAAACATAGATTAATTGATAATGAATTTTGAAATTTCTGTTGCAGTTAGATATTTAAGAATAAAAAAGGTAGGGAATTTTATTTCAATTATCGGGATATTTTTAGGCGTTGCCTGTCTTATTATTACACTTTCAATTCTTAATGGATTTGGTAATCTCGTAAAGGATATGTTTTTTGATTTTGACAGTCATATTAGAGTCACGGTTAATAATCCTGATGGAATGGAAAACTGGAAAGAGATTGAAAAGGAATTAAGGAACGTTGAAAACGTCATAGGTGCTTCGCCATTTATTCTTGGTAAAGTGATATTAACTTCGACTCAAGCCGAGAAAGGTGCATTCATAAAAGGAATTGATGTAAATAGTATTGATGAGGTAAACAATATAAGAAAACATATCGTTTATAGTAATGAGAGTTATCTTCAAGAAAAATCACAAAGAAATGATAACCTTCCTGGAATAGTTTTGTCGCGTATTCTTGCAGATGGATTATATCTTGGTCTTGGAGACACAGTTTTGGTTATGGGTGCAAGGACTAAAGGTGGTATTTATTCTATGCCTGAAGTGATGAAATTTAAAGTGGATGGCTATTTTTCTATAAAACTAACCCAGTACGATAATTATGCGTTGATTTCTCTTTCGAATGCTCAACAACTTTTTCTTCTTGAAAAAAATGTCTCAGGTCTTGAAATTAAAACTAAAAACAGAAATCTTATAGATAATACGACTCAAGCAATAAAGAATTCGCTAAATGAAAATTTTGTGGTTAAATCCTTTTATGACATCCATAAAACACTCTTTTCATCGATGAAAATAGAGCGTCTTGCTGCAAATATAGTGTTAAGTTTAATAATTCTTGTCGCCGCATTTAATATTATATGCTCCCTTATAATGCTTGTAATGGAAAAAAAGAGAGAAATAGGAATTATGAAATCTATGGGAG
>CAZBIT010000068.1:0-8660 GCA_964491835.1 uncultured bacterium | reverse complement strand
ATGTGGAATGTGGGAATCTTTGTAGTCATCTTTTAATTTTGTCCAGCACTCACCAACTTCCTTAATCAACTTCTCCAAACTATCGGGTTTTGGTTCTGGGGAAACTTGTATTATTCTGCTGTTATTTACGATTTCTCTCAGCCAATCATAGACATTGCCATATAGTTCAGGATAAGGGGAGCATATTGGGTCGGGTTTTTCTTTTTGAGCGGATAAATCTTTTTCAATATTTTCCTGAGTTGGCATTCTGTGTTCATTTTTATACAAAGCATTAAAATGAGCAACCCATCTTGGAAATCTGATCTTTGAATAAGCCATTATATCATAATCCATCGGTTTTTTGTCCTTTCCATAAGCAACAACGTGACCTGTATCCATATGTGCCAAAACTCCTTTTTTGGAATTTGCCTGTAAAATTGTTAAAAACCTTTCCATCTGTTCGACGGTGCAGGGCTCCATACCCGATTGATACATTAATTCAGTTGATGAAGAAACCGTTTCGGATAATTCTTGAAGCATAATTGCCAGTTCTAAATTTTTTGCCTCCGAGCCATTTATTTCTATTGATGGGTCAAGTCCACCAAGATTTATATCTTCTTTGCCAATGATTGAACCTAACTGACCTAATTTTATATTTTCAAATCTCTCCGGATAAATCGTTGCTACTCTATGACCGTTGATTTTTGAGATGCCAAGATATTCAACAATCTTTATAAAATTCAGGAAAGTCTGCCTTTGTTTTGCTCTATTTGACCCAGTTACATCAAAATATCCCCCACTCGTCTGTGTAATACTATAAATATCTGCACCAGTGCCTATTGACAAATTTTTTAAACTCAATTTCTCTTCAAGATAAAGAATTCTATCTAACAATTGATTAACGGGCTCAGGATTTTTATGATAAGTCAAAACAGGAACTATGCCAAAAACGTCCTCTGAAATTTCAGCAGTCACAAGGTCATTTTGTTGATGAATAATATATAAATACTCTTCAAGGTTATGAAGATTTAACAGCGTATAATGATAAGTATTCGGAGTATATAAAATAATTGCTAACTGATTTTCTTTTTTGGTATGCGTTATGTGGAATTTTTCAATCTTATCAAAATTGAGTTCAGAAAGAGACATTTTTTTTATAACTCTAATTTTGGAGCATTTTTCATTAAATATTGTTCTGCGTCAGTGCACCAAATATTATTATTTCGCTTTACAATCTTTGCCAATCCCTTATATAATTCTCTTAAAGGACCTTCTTGTCCGCTTAATTCTTCAAAATCAGAAATAGCAGTCAATGGCATACTAATATGAGTATAAAGCAATTTCTTCCCTCCCGGAATACTTGGAAGATTTAAAATTGTCTCAACGCCAGCATCCAAACCTCCAATATGACTAATCATAAATGAAGGGTCAATCAAACCATCCGACATTAATTTCAATGCTTCTTTCATATCATCTGTGTTGCCACCGCTTGTCCCAACGACCTTATGATAGTTATAATGGACATCATAAAAATTGAGGTTTGCTGAGAAATCGGAATCAGGAGGACCCGCAAAAAAATTCAAAGTCCCTTCAAATCCAAGCAATTTTTGGCCCTGTTCAATAATCGACTTTACGGATGCAAATACAAAAACATCGTTCATCATTTTACTATTTGTTAATTCTCTGACACGTTCAACCACATTTTCTTTATCAGGATTAATGTAAACCAATCGGACTCCTCTTTTTTGAGAATGTTCCTCTGAGAAATAAGTTTTCGCTCTTTTTAACCTGTCATTATCAACATCGGTAACGACAAGCAATTTCGGTTTTCTTGGACCATTTATAAAATAACTGATTGCACCAAATCCCATAGGACCTGCTCCGCCAAGTATTGCGGTATTACCACCTTCAATAATTCCATTGATATGATTGTAATTTCCAATTTTCAAATGATATTGAGCGTGTGCAGCACCGATAATACAAGACATTGGTTCCGCCAAAGATGCCTTATAATAGGCATCACCCGTATATTCCAACAAACAATCCATCTCCAATACATCTTTTGTCACAATCACTTTCGTTGCATTCCCGCCAATATATCTATACGAATATCCGGGCGCACTTAAAATACCTACAGGACCATTTTCATAATTAATTGCTGGCTGTATTGTGCATTTTTGACCGACTTTCCAATTATTTTTGTATTTGTCTCCTACTTGAAGAATAAAACCACTGAATTCATGACCAATTATCGTCGGTTCTTTTGAAATATTTTTAGGAATTCTTTTATGTTTTATTCCCTGTTTTGCCGCTTTGTAGGAAGATAAGCAAGTGCTATCAGTAACAATTTCCATTAAAATTTCATCTGGCTTCAAATCCGGCAATTGGAACTTTTCCAATCTTAAATCATTTTCTCCATATATTCTAATAGCATACGTCTCTACACCCATTTATAGTCCTCATTATTTAAGCATAACTTGTCCACCCGTTACGGGGATTGCCTGCCCTGTTTCATATTTTTGCTCAACTGCATAAATTATTGCTTTGTTTATGTCATCCATGTTAACGCCCCTATTCATCGGGCATTTTGATTCATAATATTTTTTTACGTCTTCAATAGTTTTTGCACCGGAAACTTTTCCTGCCTTTAAATATTGAACAAATAAACCATTTTGGGGGTCTGACCATAAGGGACCTTCAAAATAATTTCCAGGACAAATCGCATTTACCTTAATTCCATAATTTATAAATTCATAAGCAAAACTCTGCATCAATCCAATACCCCCAAATTTACTTCCTGCATACAAAGCGTTTGCCGGACTCCCCTGAAGACCGGATTTTGAACTTATTAAAATTATATCAGATAAATAATCAGGATTGAAAGCAGATTGTCTTCTCATAACATCCACGCTTTCTCTCACAACCTTGAAAAACGCCTGATAATTTACACGAGTCATAATATCCAATTGCTCATCTGTCAGTGTGTTTGTAGCACCTGAAATTAAAATACCTGCGTTATTGACAAGAATATCAACTCCTCCATATATTCTTATAGTTTCATCAACCATTTTCTTTATTTCTTCTGAATTTGTTACATCGACTTTAATTGGAAATGCTCTTCCCGAACCATATTGCTGATTTATGTTTTCAGCGACTTGCAGTGCAAGTTTGAAATTCAAGTCAACCACACATACATAAGCCCCTTCTTTTGCCAAACCTTTTGCTATTCCCTCACCTATACCCTGACCTGCACCGGTCACAATCGCAACTTTATTCTGAACTCTACCTCGTGACGATTCCTGAATTAATTTCCTCCTATAACTTTCAACTTCCCACTTTTCTATAAAGTTTGCTTTTGATTTTGTCATAAATCGAGGACCACCAAAAACCGCAGTTTTTTCCATAACTTTTATAAAATCTCTATAAACGTCCCGTGCAATTATTGCTTCATTATAACTATCTCCTATAGTCAACATCCCAACACCTTGAATGAAAGCAATTTTCGGGTCAACTCTATTGAATTTCTTGTAACGTCCCAATTCTAACTTTATATGTTCTTCTAAAGCATTTTTGTCTTTCATTGAATAAGTGTCAATCCATAACGCCTTTTCCCTGCAATAAACGATATGGTCGGGTGAAAATGAGCCACCTGTAACCAATTGTCTGCCATTTGAACTGCAAATCACCTTTTGCACTTCCTTCGAATCATCAAAAACTATAATTTTTCTTAAATCCGAACTCAAAAGACCACGCAGAATAGGAGATACTATTTTCAATAAAGAAGATACTTCACTTTTCGATAGTTTTTTACTTTCATCATAAATAAATACTGATTTAATTTGTCTTGAATTTTTCTTAATATAATTATTTATCTTATCTACTGCGTTTTTGGTAGTAATGAAAATGTCGTCAATTGTATCACCAGAGACAATTAATCCGTGATTTTGAATTAGTATTATATCTGGAATTTTACCTTTACTTCTTTTCTTATAACTTCGTAATTTATTATGTATGACTTTTGAAAGTGTATAACCGGGGTCTGTAGAATTAATCCAGAGGTAATCTTTTCCAAATAACTCATCTGCGACCTTTTTACCATTTTTTGAACACGTCAGTCCATTAATTAAAGTAGGGTGAGTATGAACAACAAACTTATAATCGATAATTTCATGCATTCCCGCCTCCACAGATGCTCTTGGACCATACCAACTTGGTTTAAAATCCAATCTTGCATCAAGTAAATCCTTTTTGACTTGCTCCTCTCTTTTAAATGGGTCGGGGTCGTATCTTTTTTGAAACATCTCTCTCATCTTTTTTCGCTCAATCGCAATAAAATCTCCTTTTTTTATATCCTTTAAAGATATTCCACTCGGTTTAATGTATAAAACATCCCCAATTTTTACAGAAGTATTTCCACCTCCTGCTAAAATAAAATCCGGATTACACCCAAAGAAACGAGACACCTTTACCAATTTTTCTAAATCTGACATTTCAAAATACCCCATATAGTAAAATGAATTTTTATATTATATAAAAATATTTGAAAAATCAAGTTTATTTTATAGAAATTAACTGAAAAGGGCAAGGTTTAAAGAAAAGTCCTTGCCCCAATAAAAAATTATGTTAATTTTTTTTATATATCAATCGTAATATTCCAATCCAAGATGCGTAATCAGTTCTTCACCACGTAAATATCTCAACGTATTTTTTAGTTTCATTAATTGAATGAATATATCATTTTCAGGGTATAATTCTGGAGCACACATAGGGGATTTAAAATAGAAAGAGAGCCATTCTTGAATTCCCTTCATTCCAATCCTTTGTGCGAGGTCCATAAATCGCACCAAATCGAGAACCAATGGCGCAGCAAGAATACTGTCTCTACACAGAAAATCTACCTTTATCTGCATCGGATATCCTAACCATCCAAAAATATCGATATTATCCCAGCCCTCTTTGTTATCCCCTCTTGGAGGATAATAATTAATTCTAACTTTATGATAAATTTTGCTGTATAAATCAGGATACTGGTCAGCTTGAAAGATTTGGTCTAATACGGCAGATTTTGATACTTCTTTCGATTTGAATGATTCTGGGTCATCAAGCACTTCTCCATCTCGGTTACCTAAAATATTGGTTGAAAACCATCCTGAAACGCCAAGTAACCTCGCTTTTAATCCCGGAGCTATTAGTGTCTTCATAAAGGTCTGCCCGGTTTTATAATCTTTACCTGCAATTGCGATTTTCCTATCTTTAGCAAAATCAATCATAGCAGGAATATCCACAGTCAGGTTTGGTGCTCCATTAGCAAAAGGCACTCCACAGGAGATTGCCGCATAAGCATATATCTGACTCGGTGCAATGTCCGGAGAATTTTCTTTTAAACCCTTTTCAAATGTTTCTATTGTTTGATGAACACTTGTCGGTTGCCTATAAACTTCCGTACTTGCACACCATACCATAACCATACGATTGACTTTTTTCGTCTCTTTGAATTTCTTAATATCTTCGATTAATTGTTGAGCAAGGTCATATTTTGTCTTATCCTTTTTAACGTTTGGACCAGAAATCAACTTGACATACTTATTATCAAAAACCGCTTTCATTGGCTTTACACTTTCCAGTTCATCCCTCACCTGCTTAAGATGTTCGTCGTTAAGAACCCCTGCTTTTCTTGCCGCCTCATATCCATTATCCTCAAAAATATCCCAACTTCCAAACTCAAGGTCTTCAAGTTTTGCCAACGGCACGAAATCTTTAATTTTCAATACACGATTTTCCGTTCTCTTACCAAGACGTATACTTCCCATTTCCGTAAGAGACCCAATTGGCTTGGCAATTCCTTTCCGCACAGCATACACGCCTCCTATAAAGGTCGTGCTAACTGCACCCAGTCCTGGCAACAATACACCCAATTTCCCTTCTGGTTTAGGGATTTCAACTCCTTTTTGAATCATTTTCTAATCTCCTTTTTTAATTATATTTATTTGATTTATATTAAATTAATCAAATATAAAATACAACCGATTGTATAAATTTTCAAAAATACATATCATTATTATTATTGAATATATATAAAAGCGTTATGCAACTTTGTGCAATTTTAATATAATAAATATTGTTTTCAATATCAAGAATAAAAAAATATTATATTGATTTACAGGATTTTCTTAATATTAAATCCGGCTGAATGATTATGTGGCGTTTATAATCTGATTGGTTTTTAGTTAATTTTTTATATAACACATTAAATGCCTCTTCGGCGAGTTTTTCTCGGGGAACACGCACTGTCGTGATGGGAACTTTCCACAAATTCATTGTATCCTGCATATCATCAAACATCACAAAAGATAAATCTTGTGGAATTTTAATACTTAACTCATTTAATGCCATTAATGCCCCGATTGTTATCATATTATTTGCAGAAAAAATTGCAGTTGGTTTTTGACTTAAATTATCATAAATCAATTTAACATAATAGTATCCTGTCGTCTGAGAAAAGTCCTTTTGATATATTAAAGATTCATCTATTTCTATGTTTGAATCTTCAAGACCTTTTTTATAACCCTTTAATCTATCAATATTTGAAGAAGCAATTGGTAATCCACCCAAATATGCAATTCTTTCATGACCAATAGAAATTAAATATTTTATTGCTTTATATGTACCATTAATATTATCGGCAATCACATAATCCGTATCCAGATTTTCAAAATACCTGTCGATTAAAACAAACGGATAATTAATCTCTAATAATTCCTTAAAATGATTTGATTCCTTTTGCACGGGGCAGATTATTAAACCATCTACTTTCTTATTTAATAATAAATTAATATATTTAATTTCATTTTCCTGTTTGTCATTCGTATTACATTGTATTAAATTATAATTATATTTTTGAGCAATGCTCTCTATAGTATAAGAAACAGTAGCCCAGAATGGATTTGTTATATCAGTTATAATCAACCCTAATGTTTCTGTCCTCTGTAAAAAGAAACTTCGTGCTAATAAATTCGGTTGATAATTATATTTTTTGGCAATATCTTTGACTTTATCAACGGTCTCCTTTTTATACTTATGAGATGACTTTTTACTGCTTAATATTCTCGAAACAGTTGACTTCGAGACCCCTGCCAATTCAGCTATTTTTGATTGAGTAATACTCATATTTATATTTTAAAAAATATACACAAATATTCATCAGATAATTTTAATATTGGTTTAAAATTTCTTTGTTTTAATATTATAAAAAATTTAGAAAAAATCAAGGACAGTTTACATAATTTAATGAGAATTATAAAAATAGTGTGCTTGATAAAAATATTACAAATCAGGACGTTAAAAGAGTATAATAATTATCTTAATTGCACAACATTGGTAATTTTTTTTACTTCAAATAAGTGTAAAAAAAGGAAATGTTATTCCCCCGAGTACCGGTTGGAATTACATTAATTATGTTTTTTCTTTTAATGGTGAATTATAAAAAATCATAAAAATTAAAATCTATCAAAGTTCTGTTAATTATAAGGAATACCTATACACTTTTTAAAATATTTTAAAAGTAACAAATTTGATGATTCTTATTGGATAATTAACTTTATTATGAATGTCTTCTTAATGTGAGTTAATTTTATGCTTTCTGGGAATTTTAATTATAAAGTTTGACCCAACATTTAATTTACTTTGAACTGTTATCTTAGTTTTATATTCCATTAAAATTTGCTTTGTAATGGTTAATCCCATCCCAATGTTACCAAATTTATCGGTCATTAAATTGCTTGATTTTGTTGAAAAGAAAGGTAAATATATTTTATTCAAATTTTCATCGGAGATACCACACCCAGTATCACGAATCGAAACATAACAGTTACCTTCATCGCAATAAGTTTTAACAAACAATTTTTTCTCAAAAGAATCAACCATTGACTCAACGGCATTTTTTATTAAATTATTAACACTCTGGAAGAAATCTATATATCTCCCTTTTATTTTGTGAGTACAGTCATATTGAAAACTCTTTTCAACTTTTTCACCATAAAATGACTCTCCTTTATGCAAAGAGTCAATTTCTTTAACCAACTGATTCAAAGAAAATTCGGACTTTACATTTATTGATTCAATTTTCCCTTTTTTTAAAAGTCCCATTATTATATCTTCCATCCTCTCAACGCTAATCTGTATTTTTTCAACAATCGATAAAATATTCTCATTATCCACCTCGTCTTTCAGAATTTCAACATTACCCTTTATTAGATGTAAAGCATTAAAAGCATTATGAAGTGAACCTGAAAAATAAATATCATCCTTTTTTGAAGTATCATCACATTCCATTGTATTCGAATCAGATTTTTTGCTCTTTTTTAAAGGATTACTAATACTTAAACGGTTTAATTTTTTATTCATTGTTCCCCTCCACTTTTCTTCCCTCATCTTTTAGTTGCATAGTAAATAAACTCACCATCAATGTAAAGTATTTTATTGGTATTATTGGTATTTTATTAGTTTCTCATAGGTAGTCCAATCCAAAAAATAATTTAATATATCGTTTTTAAAATATAATCATCGAGTTATTGATAAAAAAATAAACAGTTAATTATTATAAAAAAATCAAAAAGCATTGAAAAACAATTATTTCTTTTAAAACTATTAAAACCAGAAAAAAATTAGAAAAATTAAAAAAA
>CAZBIT010000067.1:0-8705 GCA_964491835.1 uncultured bacterium | reverse complement strand
AAAATAACTGTGATTACAATAAATGAAATATTTTTCTTCATAAATACTCTCTCCTTTCTCCTTTGTATTTAAAAATTCTAATATAAAAATTTAATATTCGTAGAGACGCATTGCCACAAAGTGGTCCATTATGGACAATGCGTCTCCACAATTATATTTATATAGTTTTAGAAATTTTCATATAATTAACAATCAAAAACTTTAAATATCATTTTTGCCTTGTCAAAATAACCTTCTCCAATTTCATTGCTTCATTACTTTTTATGTTCAATATCTGGACTTTTAAGGTATGTTCTCCTGTTTGTAAAGAAATCTTTCCTATTGAAAAATTTTGTGGAAAATAAGGAGAGACAGCCGATTTTACCGCACCATTTATCTCTTTATCATCAACGATTATTTTAAATTCACTTCCTTGACTTCCTCCTGCATAGAACAATGATACATCATAATCCGTATAACTATCAGTCAAAAAATTCCATACCGGTATATCCTGAGTATTTCTCCAGTTTACCAGAAGCGTATGGTTATAACAATGGTCTAAAAACGCCCTTTGCCCAAGACGTGACTGTATTTCTGCCATATATACTGGTAAAGAAATGACTCCATTTTTATCTGGTTTAATTTTATATTGTTCAACAACGGGATTCCCAGAAAGTTCAACTGCAACAACTGTTGCAATCTCGTCGGGTGCTTTTTTAGGCAATTCAATTATAACATCATTGTCTTCTCTTTTAAAATTAAGTTGTTTTTGTGGCTCAATCAAAAGATTTGCTCTTTTGATATTTGTTTTAAGCCCCGGAATCCTTAAAATTCCATCCGAAGGCCAGCCCATAATATGAAAGTATAATTTATTTTCCTTAACGGTGCATCTTCCAAAAAATGGAAGTTTTTCAAAACAATTAGGAGTTGTTCCATAAATTGCTTCACCATTAACCTTCATCCATTTCCCTATCCCTTTTAAACGGTTAACAAATTCAATAGGAATAATTCCATTCGGTGTTGGACCAACATTTAACAAAAGATTTCCACCTTTACTGACAATTTCCACAAGCATTCTTATCAATTCAGCAGTCGAGTGAAATTCAATCTCGTAAGGATTATATCCCCAACTATTATATCCCATTGTATAGCAAGCTTCCCAGACATTCGAACTTCCATCAGGATTTTTTATACCCGTTGCGGGTACATAATTTTCGGGAGTCCCAAAATCTCCATATCCCGGCTCCCTTTTAAAAAGACGGTCATTAATTAACAAATCTGGTTTTAACTTCAATAAAAATTCTTCTATTTCAGCGGAATGCATCTCTTTAATAGAATGTTCCCATTCTCCATCAAACCACAATATAGCAGGGTTATATTTTTTGATAAGTTCCTCTAATTGTCCTTTCATATATTGCATTATATATCTATCAAGGTTAGCATTTTCTATTGGTCTATTTACCTCCCACTTTCTCCTTGGAATATAATCAGGGTGATGCCAATCCATAATTGAATAATAAAAACCCAAAACAATACTTTTTCTTTTACAGGCATCCACTAACATCCTTAATGCATCTTTACCGTAACGACTATGCATTACATCATAATCAGTTAACTTACTGTCAAATATGCAAAATCCATCGTGATGTTTCGACGTTATGACAATATATTTCATTCCTGCTTCTTTTGCAATGTCAACCCATTTATCCGGGTCATAATCAATTGGATTAAAATTATCAACGTAATACTGATAATCTTGGAGAGGGATTTGTAAATAATGTCGAACCCATTCATGTCTTCCTATCATCGAATAAACACCCCAATGTATAAACATTCCAAACTTGGCATCCTTAAACCAATCCAATTGTTTTTGCTTATCGGGGGAAATGCAAAATAAATTTTCAATAAAAAATAACTCAATTATAAATAATAAAATTATTTTTCTCATATCTCACCTCAATATTATGTTATTTATTAATATGTTAATAAAAAATACAAAACAAATTTCATAAATATCTTATAAAATTTTTCAATTTTATGTCGATAATAAGATAAAAGATAAATTTATTAGAGGAAGAAAATTGAAAGTCAGTTCAAAACATCAAAACTTTATAAAAGCTCTCATTACCAATACGCAGAATATCAGGAGAAAAAATAGAACTATTTTAACAAATAATATCAGGAATAATAAAAATAAAGAAACCTCCTCTCCATTATTATTTAAAGGTAAAAATGTAAACAAAATAGGGTAATATTTTTAAATACTTACAATACTATTAAGGAAATTAAAGCAATTCCAATTATTCCAGCGATACCCGTAATAAGTGAACCTATTGTTTGACATTTATATGCTGTTGAAACATCCATATCTGAAAATTGTGAAACAACCCAGAAATAACTGTCGTTAATATGCGAAACTACCATTGAGCCCGCACTAATAGAAAGCACAACGAGTAATCTTCCAAATTGTGAATCAAACCCTAACCCACCAAGTAGAGGAGCAATTAAAGCCGACGTAGTAATCATAGCAACGGTTGATGAACCCTGGGCTGTTTTAAAGGCTGCTGATATTACAAAAGGTAGAAAAATCCCAAGATTAAATCGACTTAAGAAATCTCCAAACACTATTCCAACCCGTATTTCTTTTAATACTTCTCCAAGAGACCCACCTGCTCCGGTTATTAAAATAATAACCCCAGCGCTTTTCAATCCCTCTCCAACCCAATCATTAATGACCTTTTTGCTTAATTTTTTAACCAAAAAAAATGAAAAAAATACTCCTATCATCAATGCAGTTATTGGATGCCCAGCAAAATCAAATAAAGTCAATAATATTCCAGAGCCAAAAGGATGAGAAGGAAAATCTGCAACCGATTTCAACGCTATAAGAACTACTGGAAAAATTATAGGCATAAATGACATAAATCTTCCTGGGAGTACTTCATTTTCTTTAGTATTACCATCATAATCCTCTGTAACGGTAATATTAAATTTTTTAGCATACTTAACTGCCCAGAAGTATCCTGCAATCACCGATGGAATAGATACTAAAATACCCATTAAAATAACAAGTCCTATATCAACACCTAAGTTAGAAGCAGATGCTAATGGTCCTGGGGTTGGTGGAACAAAAACATGACTCGAATAAAGCCCCATACTCAATGCAGTTGCAAAGACAGAAAGTGAAATCTTTGACCTTTTTGAGAGAGCACGATTTAAAGAAGAGAGAATAATGAACCCAGAATCACAGAATACCGGAATTGAAACCAAAAAGCCAGTGATACTCATTGCAAGAACAGACCTTTTTTCACCAACAACCTTTAATACACTCTCAGCCATTCTCACAGCACCACCACTTTTTTCAAGTATGTATCCTATAATCGAACCAAGCGCTATGACTATTCCAATGTTCTTTAATGTCAAACCAAAACCTTCTGCAATTGCCTGTAACGTTTTTGTAAGCGGCATACCAGCAAAAATACCGCCTATAATTGCAGAAATCAAAAGTGCTAAAAATGGATGAAGTCCTAATTTAGATGTAAATAATATTATAAACGCAACTATAAAAACAAAAATAAGAAAAAGAGCCATTCCCTCTGACATAATTTCTCCAATCCAACTAAATTCGAATAAACTACAATAAGATATGTTTTACCCCTTTATAAAATTGAATTTTTACATTTATTCAGTTCTGAACAACAATTTAAAAACATATATAATCCAATCAAAAAAATTGGGTGGAAGCATATCTTTATAAGCATTAAATAAAGATTCTGCAAGTGCTTGGTCTCTTTTTTTTAAATTATTAATAATTTTGTATATATGAATTTTTTTCAAAGAATTCCCTTTTTTGTGTATTGGAATACGAAGGTCAATAAGAAACTTTGCACCTGAAGATTGTTGTTCAATACAATAATTAAACAAATTATTGTATATATTATTTGGAAGGATATTTAATCTAAAAACATCTTCAATCACAATCATTTTTGCGAGAATGTCCGGTGTAATGTCCTTAATATTCAGCATATCGAAAAGTTCCACCCTTTTTCTTAGAACAACATCCCGTGAAAAATTAACCTCTATATTCTTAAGAAGTTCATAAACTCTTCCAAAATCTTTTTTCCTGATAAGGTCAGAAATCTCATTAGTAATAAGGTCTAAAACACCCTTATCTCCCTGAACGAAATACATACTGGCTTTTTGAAATTCTCCTTCTGTTATATAAAATTTACATAATAGAGAATTTATCTTATTAATTTCTCCTTTCTCAAAATCGAAAATTAATGCAATGTCAAGTGCGGTGAGAAGATTTTTTTCTCCTTTTGGAACTTCATATATGCCTTTCGTTTGTGTGAATCTTTCGAACGTCTCCATAACCCTTTCCTCTTCATCGTATCCCTTACTTATAAATTGAATATTATATAATTTTTTCAATTTATCAGCAAGAAATGCTTTATCTTCTTCAATTAAGGAAATACATTTTCTTGCAAGAATATTTCTTGCTTCCCTCGGTTCTGTATATTCTACATAAATGAGCGCCTCTCCATAATTTTCTTCCGTTGCTAAGGGCTTTTTTAGATGATATTCAAACAACTTATTCGCAGGATGCTCAAGATATTTTTTGTATTCACTCTCCGTTAGACCGCCGTAATATGCAATATCAAAAGCATTTTTTAAATATTCAATACCTTTCTTTGCATCATTTATTTCTTTCCAATAACAATCAATCACTGCATTTATTAACCTTTCTTTGTATTCTACTTTTTCAAGATACATCACCGCTTTATTACAATCCCTTTCTAAAAGTGCTTGCATAGCTTTTATCCTATTTCGCCTCTCATCATCACCAATAAACTTATTTATCAACTCAGCATTTTCAATCCTCTTGTCATCTTCTGCCTTATCAAATTCTATTTTAAGCAGTTCAATCAAATCTTTATCATTTTCAAGCATTCTATATGGTTTGATAAGCAACTTTTTAACAAGAAATGAAAAACTTTCATAAGAACCTGATTCTGAAGCCTTTTGAATCAATATTTTAATTTCACTAAGCGTTTCGCCTTCTGGAAAATATTTTAAAAAATCAAATGCCCTATCAAATTTTTTATCATTTATCAACCTTGTATATATCGTATCTTTTTCTTTTAAAAAATAGTAGATTGAATTCCCATAATCATCAATAGAAATACCAAGATACTGTATCAAAAGATCTGCCGAGTTGAAATCGGGGTTTGGATTTAGCACCTCTTCCAAGAGTCTTATTTCAACTTGTTTCCTAAATACAGGGTCTCCAATTCTATCTCTTGCCAACATTCTTAAATTTACGTTATTTTGATGAATTTTAGAAATCTTATCATCCTCTTTTATCTTTTGAAATTCCGGTGAAAACATAAAATTTATCTCCCTAACAAGGGCACTTCTATAACTTATCATTTCTTCTGTAAAACCAACAATCGTTTGTATATTTCTCCATAAAAACATCTATTCACCTTTAGTAATAAATAAAAAATTATAACGAATGATTCTAAAATTCTTATTTGATATAATATAAATAATTATTAAAAAAATCAAAAAGAAAAAAACCTATAAAATTATTGGTATGTTATATTCGAGATAATATAAAAAAAGAGCACAGAGATAATATAAAATTACATAAAAATTTTACATTTGTTCCCTACTATGCTCTTATTAATTTTAATTCACAGATTACGCAAATTTCATAGATTTTGTATTAAGACTGCTGAATAGGATTTCTTTAGAAACTCTTTTCGGATTGTTTAATTGTTATTGCATTCTACCATATTGATATTTTTTTAATATTTTTGTATTATTTTTAATGGTAGAATAAATAATCCTTAATAACCATTACCCTGATAGTATGGCAATCTTACTTTCGTGGGGTCGAAAGCCAATCTTTTATGAATTTCATCCATCTGTGCAGTCGTAAGGGGCGGTTCATGAGCAATTCGTGCACAAGATTCGAGAGTGGCATATCCATCCACACCTATATCAACAGCAGTTACTGGTAAACTGAGGGCATAATGACACAAATCCGCTCCGGTTACATTTCCGATTAGTGCATTTTGTCCGGTTGATTTTATAGCAATAACACCAATATCTTTTTGCTTTGCAAGTGGAAGCATTTCCTCGGCACCGGTCTGTCTGGCAGCATTCATAGCGCATAAACAAGCTTCAATTTCATCAAATTCGTTGAGCATTCTTTTAGATGCGTCGTTCCATTTATGAAATGAGAAGCCTATATGCTTTATAACTCCCTGGTTTTTTAATTTCTGGAATGCTTTATAACCGCCTGATGGGCTTGCCAATGTATTTACGTCTTTTACAAGGTCCACAGCCATCATAACATAGAGGTCTAAATAATCAGTATTTAAATTTTTTATAGTTGCATCAAATTCTTCCATTACTCCATCGTATGTTCTTATTTCAGTTTTAGCACAGAGAAAAATTTTGTCTCTATACTTTGGAGTAAGATATCTTCCATATCTCTTTTCTGATTTTGCACTTCCAAGTTTGCTTGAATCAAAGTAAGTTATTCCAAGTTTTATGGCGTATTCTATAACACCCTCAGCAATACTTTCATTATCAAGCAGAGTGGAAAATCGAGAACCTGAGCCACCGAAGCCAATACAAGAAATCATTTTATTGGTTTTACCCAATCTACGTTTGGGGACTTCATTGTCAAGAATTTTTGAAGACGTTAAAGGTTCAACTTCACTATCTGTTTTTACATCTAAATTTATTAATCCAGCACAAAAAGCAGATTTACCTATAAAGTCTCGACGTGTAATTTTGTTTTTCATAGGATTTTTCCAATCTTTATATAACAAGTAATTTATATTTACTAATTTGAAATGACAGGATTTGGTTTTTACTTATAGTTTATTTTAAAAAACCAATAAAAATATTAAAATTACCAAATTTTACTAAAATTCTGTTAAATTTATTATAATAGGACTTAGTTATTTAATAAATATTGGAAATTCTCTATATTCATCTTTGAATGACCAGCGTATCTTATAATCTCCTTTATAATTTTCTTTTTTGTCGGGGTCTGTTCCATCCCATGTTATCATAAATATTCCCTCTCTGCTACTAATACCTTTATAACCTTCGATAGAATCTTTATGAAGTGTTTTGATTTTATTTTTCCCATCTTTTGAATAAAGAGAGATTTCTAATTCACCGGATTCTAAGGATTTACATATAATTACGGATTTTTTCCCTTTTTCGATAATGTGTGGTAATACTGCAGCCATGCTAAGGCATCTGCATTCTGTAAAATCCATTTCGGGTATATTAACTTTTTCTTTAATGTATTTTCTTTCAAAACTTGGAGGATTTTCATTTGACCATTTTTTAAATATTTCAAGCTTTTCAGAATAGTTTTTTAACTGAACAGAGTATATATCTCTGATAGTTTGGTCAAAATCTAATAATCCTGTCCATAATTCTCCCTGATTTTTAAAATCATTTGATGGACCATAGTTTTGCCTGAATGCTCCTATACCTGTGGTATCCTTTTCAGTCCCCGAACCATCCAAATTAAAAAACTCGGGATTATTTAAATCCTTATTCCACATTACATTCAGGTTTGTATTTATGATTCTTTTCATATCTTGTTCATCAAAGACAATTCCAAAGTGATATGCTTCGACAATTTTTTGGACTACAAAACCATCATACTCAGACCTGTATGGGTGTAATCCGACACTACTTTTGGGTTGCTTTCCTTCTATATCCAAGTCCCAAATCCCAAATGGTTCCCAGTAATTCCAGACATAATGGTCATCAAAGTACTGGAATCTTCTTTTTACATTAAGAAAGATTTTCTCTGCCTTGTTCCTATAAAAATTATCACCAGTTAAACCATATATCCTGATATATAATTGTGCAATATCGGTAATTACGTTAAAGGAAGATGTTGACCTTCTGGGATTGTCGAAATATTTCCATTCATTAAGGTCATTTGGTGTTAAATATTTTTGAGAAAATGAGACATACATTCCGTAAGGTTCTTCCTGATACCAGCAACCTCTTTTATCCCACTTTTCAATACAGTTTTTTGCCAATTTGATATATGATTCTGCTTTATCTCCATATTTATTTTTTAAGGATTCATCATCTAATACTAATTTTGAAAATGATAGTAATTCTGAGAAAAATTTAATTTCAAAAAAATCGTCTGTCCAATATTTACTTTCTTTCCCGTAAGAACCAAAAAATCCAACGTATCCATCGGGGTCTTTATCCATTCTGCTCATTACAAAATCATAGTATTTTACAGCAGTATCCAACCAGCTTGTATCTTTTGTTTCTTTATAATAGTTCAGAAATTGCCCCATACCCTCGGTTGCATTCCAGCTTGCATACCAAAGTGATTGTCCACCTGGAGGGCCCTCCCAAATAATATGAGGACGGTAATAAACCATACCCTTGCTTGCATACCAGGCAAATTGTCCGCCTCTTGGAAATTCTTTTATATGGGGATTACTTAACAATTTTTGATACAGTTCTTCGGGAGTAATATCCAGTGTTACTCTTTTTTCGGTGCATTGAATAAATGCAAAGCTGCCTAACACTATAACCGAAGTAAAAATAATTCCAATAGTAGATTTGCTCATGAAATAACAAAGTGTGATTCTTTTTTTCATTAATATAAGTTCCCTTTTAATTTCGTTTTTCAAATTAATTAATATACATAAAAT
>CAZBIT010000066.1:0-8778 GCA_964491835.1 uncultured bacterium | reverse complement strand
AATTTTTGAACTATTTTATTTCCTTCCTTCTCAGAAAGTATAAATCCAAACGTTTGGGATTTCTCATTTGAATCTTTTTCTTTTATTCTCTGCCATAAAACCATATCGGGATATTTCCCCCTCGAATGATACGATATAATACCTAACGCACCATATCCATAAACTGCAAGTGAATGAACTTTATCAGCAGGTCCCGATGCAATCACTATTTTTCCAGAAATATCTTTTCCATCATAATCTTCATCTGAAATCCCATCACCAACATATACGACTTCAGCAGTAACATTAACATCCCTGCTACCTACGCAAAGTGAAGCAGAGATTTCATCAAGTGATGTAATCAACCTTTTTTCTGGCTCAACCATTACAAGTTCTGCCTTTACTGCATCCCAGAGTGAATCACCGGTATAAAACTTTTCAACATGGACATCACTAAACCCATACTCTTTTGCTAATTTCAAAATAACATCGGTTTCACGAAAATTCTCGAAATATTCTTGTTTTGGTCTATTCATCTCACGTTCACCCAAGAGCATCTCATTCTGAAATGCTTGCTCACCAGAAACCTCATTTATAATTGCATTTACAACTTCATCGGGAAGCAAAATAGTGGTTTGACTAAATATTTCCTCAGAAAAAACAAAAAAAATGATGAAAGTAAAGAATGATTTAATTTTCATAAAATTTTTATTTTACAAAAACAAAAAAACGCTTTATTTTATCCAACCCCTGTCCTCCATAGCAGTTATGACTTTTTGAACGGCAATTGCAAGTGCCGAATCTCTATATGAGACATTCCACTTTTCAGCCATTTCTTTAACGAGTATAAAATTCTTCTGCAATAATTTGTCAATGATAGCAAAAGTTTCGGATATTTCCGTTAAAATTCCTGACTTACCTTGATGCCATTCAACGTAAGATGCAATAACACCCCCAGCATTTGAAAGAATATCAGGAATTATTCTAACATTCTTACTTTTCAATATTTCATCTGCTTCTGGTGTTGTTGGACCATTGGCACCTTCGACAATAATCTTTGCACAAATATTTTTGGCATTATTCAAATTAATGACATTTTCACAGGCGGCAGGAACGATAACATCTACATCAAGCGATAGTAACTCATCATTGTTTATTGATTCACCTATATTCAAAGTTGATAACATACCATCTTTTCTGGAATACTTCATCAAATCAGGAATTTGAATGCCTTTTGGATTAAAAATTCCACTTTTTGCATCTGAAATCGCCACAACTTTCATACCCCATTGATTTAAAAAATAAGCGGTGAAACTACCTACATTACCAAATCCCTGTATAGCAACGGTTGTATCACTCATTGGTTTATTTACGAAATGTTCAGCCGATATTTTTGAAATGATTGCAGCACCCCGCCCCGTTGCCTCATTACGTCCTGGAAGACCACCTACGGAAACGGGTTTACCCGTTACACTCTCGGGTATGTGCGTTTCTCCATAAATAGCCATCATTTCCACTGGACCAGTTCCCATATCGGGTGCAGGAATATATGCTTGTGTATACAAATCTCTTTGCAAAATATGAACGTATTCTTTCAGAACATTAGAAACATCAAAACGGTCAAACTCTCTTGGATTAATACGAACACCTGATTTGCCACCTCCAAAAGGAACATCAACTAACGCAGTTTTATATACCATTCTTTCTGCTAAATCCCGGGTTTCTTCTAATGTCACATTCGGTGAAAATCTTATTCCTCCTTTTGCAGGACCCCTAACGGTATTATAATAAACTGCAAATCCATCGAAACTGAAACACTGTTTATTTATATGTATATCAAGTCGAAATGATATTTCTTTTTCGGGTTTTGATAATATCCTTTGAGCAAATGCAGATATAGGAGTAATTTTCCTCAACCAGTCAAAATTTAAAAATGACTTCACTTCTCCCTCTATAATTAAATAAAATCTCCATAAGACTAAGATTTCCCGAAGACTATTTCCCGAACATGCTCTACCCAGTCTGCTCTTTGATTAAAGGCAAATATAACCTTACTATTAGCCTCATCCAATATTAGCCGTGCTTCTCCGGGTTTTATCTCTTTTAATTCGGAGATAAAAGGTAGTACCTCATGGAATTGAACGACATTGAGATTTCTGTATGCGACGTTATATAATAGTACAAACAAATACGGATAACCTTGTTCTCGCAATTGCCTGCCAAAAGAAATCTCCCTTTCCGGCACCGCTACTGTATCCTGTGTTATAGAAAAACTCTGAGTAGTTTCTCCGATAGGGGTGGTTATTATACTTTTAAATCCTCCCTCCTCAGTAAAGGTTCTATCTAATGTCTGGAGACTGACATGTTGATGTCCAAAACAAGGGATGATGACTTGTCTGTCTCTCTTTTTCAAAAGTTCTAAAATTGTATCCCTTCCGCGCTGGGTAATAGCCAGGGCAGATGCCAAATCATCTTTAAATCTGGGACCCATTATTCCATAGATGGGAATTGCTAAATCGTGGGTAGCGACTAGCAAGCCTAAAAACATATCTTTTGCAATAACCCTCTTAAGATTTTGGTACAAATTAGGTAATTCATATTTATATTTTATGATAAAACGGGTTAAATACAGCATTCTAAATATATCCCACCATTCACGTCCTGCGTAATCCTTACCTATATCATATCCTCTTTTTTGGCTCTCAATATATTTATGCTTATCAATTTCCTTCACGCTTTCTGGTTGTGTCATAAGTTCGTTTTTGCTCTTCTTAAGTTCATCCATTTGATTATAAATTTTTGCTAACTCCCCATCAGGAATATCTCTATATAGATTTTCCGCTATTACTGGCAGGTCTTGTTCTTTATAACCTAATTCCAGAAGGCGTTTAACCAACCGTGGTAATAAATGCCTAGAAAGCGTTAGCCCACAACCATATTGGCTGGGATTATGAGCATAACCAAATGCTATAATTCTCCTAACTTCTCTTTTTTCAATATATTCTATGAATCTACCAACTACCTTATCTATGGCATGGGGTGAAGTATTATCGCCGCCAGAATCAATACTGCCTGTTTCTGCTATGATACCACTGTCATCCATTACTTTAGGATTTATTCTTATTAATAGTGTTAAAATTTTTTTCAGTTTTTAATATTTAGATACTGCTGAAAAAGGGGGAAAATTTTAAATTTTTTGAATATATGGTAAATAACAATAGTTTGTCATTCCCGTGTAAACGGGAATCCATCGGTTTAAAAATATTTAATTTATACTGAATATGGATTCCCGCTTTTGCGGGAATGACAATGTAAAATTTAATATTTTTTATATCAGTTAAATTTATAAATATACTTTTTCAGCAGACTCATTTATTAAAATGGACTAATTTTATTTCTACCTGATTTAATTAAATCCAACCTCTATCTTCCATAGCACTGATGACTTTTTTAACTGCGATGGCTAATGCGGAATCACGATAATTTATTCTATTTCCCTTAGCAAATTGAACCATTTGATAAAACGTGTCTATAATTAATTTATCAACGATTGAATATATTTCTTCCTTTTCAGTTAAACTACCTGATTTACCTTTATACCATTCAACGTACGAAGCTATAACGCCCCCTGAACTTGCAAGTATGTCAGGAATAATAATCTTATTATTTCCGTTCAATATTTCATCTGCTTCTTTAGTAATAGGATTATTTGCACCTTCAACAATAAGTTTTGCTTTAATATCGTTTGCGTTCTTCTCTGTTATTGCATTTTCAAGAGCAGCGAGAACAAGAACGTCAACGTCAAGTTTAAATAATTCATCACCAGAAATGGGTTCAGCAGAATACTCTTGAAGTGATTTGTTGTTCTCTTTATGTTCTATTAATTCTAAAATATTTAACCCATTAGGATTAAAAATACCCCCGCTTGTGTCTGAAGCACCTATAATTTTAGCTCCCATCTCATTCAGAAACAAAGCAACTTGTGAACCGACTTTCCCAAATCCCTGAACAGCCACTTTCACATTCTTTATTGATTTATCATTACCAATGGTTTCTAAACCAAGTCTTACGCAGGTAGCAACTCCTCTTCCAGTAGATTCCTTTCTACCTGGGATTCCTCCAACAGAAACTGGCTTACCAGTAACACATTCAGGGATATGCTTTTCTCCATAAATTACCATCATTTCTCTCGGACCCGTTCCAACATCAGGTGCCGGTATATACACTCTTGGGTCTATTTCTTTTGACATTATGTGAACGAATTCTTTGACTATCTCGTTCAACTCAAACCTTGTATATTCCTTTGGATTAATCTTAACGGCTGATTTACCTCCACCAAATGGAACACCTATCAATGCAGTTTTGTAAGTCATAATCTCCGCGAATTTGCGAGTATTTTCCAATGAGACATTGGGGGCAAATCTAATTCCCCCTTTAGCGGGTCCTCTGACGGTATTATAGTAAACTACGTAAGTATCGGTGCATAACATTTTTTCGCCTAAGGAGAGGTCAAGTCGCAAAGTCATTTCCATTTCTGCTTTTTCTAAAATCGTTCTTGTGCAGTCAGAAATCTGTATTATTTTACCAAGTTTTTCAAAATTTAATATAGACATAGTATATCTTTCTTACTTAAAATAGCTATTATTTAAATCCTAATTTTTAAAGTTAAATTTCATTAATATTAATACAAATTAAAATAAATTACATAAAGTATTGTTCACCTACCAAACCATAAAAATTCTCGGATATGGTTAAAATTAATTACAGGCAAACCTTTAGAAAAAGAAATGTTAGCCAATTGAAAGTCATCAGTTATAAATAAAAAGTCATTATTTTCAGATGCTAACATTATTCCAACATCTGTTACTCCAATTTTATCAATATATTTATTCAAAAGAATAGAATTTTTATCAATATTTATTTCATCCGATTTTTTCAAAATTTCAATGAAATATTTAAAATACTCTTTCAATCTATTTTCTGGAATTTTCATAGAAAGATTAGATAACTCGGCAATAATATGAGGAGTTATTATTATTTTTTTAAATCCTATAACAAAGTCACTTAAAATTTTAAAATCTTCTTCAGAGTATTTACAAGTTATTTTAAACTTAGATATATATCTTGAGTCATAAATACCAATTAAAAATAAAATTAGTAGATTAGTATCAACAATGATACCATTTAAAAGGTATTTTTCAATATTAAAAATATTCTCTTCAGACATCATTCAGTAACTACCTGTCTTATTTTCATTGAAATTACTTGTCCACTATCAGCATTAACTTTAAAAACCTTATATTTCTTTCTTTGAACAATAGTTAATAATAATCCTTCTGATAGATCATCATATCCGAGTGTAATGAACCAATATCTTCCATCTTCAGATAATTCTACTTCTTCTAAAGACGTTTTATTAATCCCGGTCAATTCCTCAAAATACTTTTTTGCATTAATTGTAGCTGTTTTTGCGGTAATTAATGGCATCGTTATTCTCCAATTGTTAAACAACATTTATAAACTAATATAAAAGTACGCCCGGAGGGAATCGAACCCCCAACCCCTTGGTTCGTAGCCAAGTACTCTATCCAACTGAGCTACGGGCGCCTGATTAATACGATTAGTACGCCTGGAGGGAATCGAACCCCCAACCCCCTGGTTCGAAGCCAGGTACTCTCTCCTATTGAGCTACAGGCGCTTTTTAAAAAAATTTAAGGATTATTTTTAATAATGTCAATTTTAAAATACTTATTTTATTATTTGAAACTTCTGAAAAAGTACTTAAAACGTAAAATTCCTGAAAGAAATTGCTTCGCTCTGAAGTTTCGAATCTCGTCACGAAGGATCCGCTTCTGGTGGACAATGTCACCGTTTTTCTTGTCATTACGAGGAGTCCTCCCGCATTTGCGGGAGGACGACGTGGTAATCTACTTTTTCAGCAATCTCCACCAATATCAATTCTTATAATTAAAAAATTTAGAATTTCAAAAGTTTGACTTGACTATTGCAGGAATATCTATATTTGAATTGATCTTATGGAATAAATTTGCGAATTACCCAAGAATTTTTTCCACTTCATCCTTATCAACGTCCATTATATACTTAATTCCACTGATATCGCTTGCCTCACGAGTTAAAGATGCTATGTCATCCCTTGAAATATATTCAACTGAAAACTTTCTGCTACCCGCCATAATTTGACGCAATCCATGAGCCAATCTTTCATAATAGGTATAAAGACCAATGGCACCCGCAGGAATTTTTTCAAACTCCTCATCTCCCAACTCTTTCCGCAAAAAAGTGGACGTTACAAAAATTTCATCCCTTTTTGTTCCAAATCGTCTGATATATACTGGGAGTTGAAGGTTTTCTATTGCTTTTCCGATTGTTTTTCCCACCATTGCCGCGGCTAATGGAGCCCGTGCCATTCCTACAAGTTTTACAAAAGGCGCTCCCAAAGCAAGACCTTTGAAAATCTGGTCCTCAAATGTAAATCCTCCCGCAACTGCGATGGCTGGCAGGTATCCACCTTTATCACTGATATGCTTTGCATATTTGTAAAGAAGTGAATGAAGTTCAACTGGAGGTATTCCCCACTCATTCATCATCCTCCAGGGACTCATCCCTGTCCCTCCACCAGCACCATCAACAGTAAGAAGGTCTAATTTATATTTTGATGTATACACAATTGCTCTCGCCAAATCAGCGGGTCGATATGCACCCGTTTTAAGAAAAATATATTTTGCACCTGCTTTGCGAAGTTCTTCTACTCTTTTTGCAAAAGATTCTTCCGAAACCATTCCAACACGTGAATGACGTTCAAATTCTGTGAATGCCCCACTTTCAAATGCCCTTATCACGTCTAGGTCTTTCGGATTCGGAAGAACTATGTAACCACGGTCAAATAACATCTGCGCTCTTTTAAGGTTGTTTATTTTTACTTCTCCACCAATATCCTTTGCTCCTTGACCCCATTTAAGTTCAACGCACTCCACACCAAGATTTTCTATGGCATATTCCTGCACACCAAGCCTTGTATCTTCGATGTTTGACTGTAAAATAATTGCACCATAACCGTCACGCTGGTAATCTTTGAATAGATTCACTCTTTGTTTAAGTTCCCCAACACTGACTACTCTCCCGTTCTTGATTTCCGAATCTGGGTCCATTCCAACAACGTTCTCACCAATCGTTAAGCCAGTCCCCGCTAAAGCAGAACCGATGGCTACTCCCTCCCAGTTATTTTTTGCTATATTAGTTGAACCAATGCCGGGAATAATCCACGGATACTTAAACTTTAAACCCTTATCATGACCGAATCTCACTTCAAGATTTACTGCGGGGAAAATCGCTTTATCACTATCCTCTTCCATACCCACCGCACCGACAGTCGTTCCCATAATAGAAAAATGAGAATAGTCAACTGGATAATGTTTTTCCGAGCCGGTAGTTATTATTCCAAATGGTTGTGGATATACTACTTCATGTCCACGGTATGCGGATTTACCAATTTCACACATACCAATACAGCCATCGATGCAGGTTACGCACATTCCGGAAATACTCACAATAGAACCTTCGGTTCTGTTTTTTGTTAAAGTTGCTGCTGAACTATTTATCTTAGAAAGCGACATTTTTATACTCCTTTTTTTTCTTCTGGATTTTCTTTAACACAAGTTCCACACTCATATTTCAGTCCCATCCAGCAAGAATAGTTATCGAAGATTTCAATGCAGGTGGGCTGAATTGTGTTTTCACATCTCCCACATAATACGTTATCCCGTGCCGACCCTTCACATCTTATCGTACAGGCGGGACAGACATAAATACAACCCCCGCACCTCCTGCACTCATCCGACATTTTATCAAACGGCGTGGTTATTTTTAGTTTGTCTCCTCTATTAGCAAAACCGATTGCCTTTGCCATCATTTGTTCTTCACACATCCTAACGCATAATCCACAGTAAATGCAATCTTCCCATTTTGGCTTAAATCTAATCCGTTCTAAACCCAATTTTGCCGCAAGGTCCTGCAAAATTTTTGAAGTCGGACATTGTGCAATGAGAAGTTCTAAAATAACTTTTCTTGCATTTACAATTCTTTTTGTTGCCGTTCGCACAATTAGTCCTTCCTGAACAGGGTAAGTGCAAGACGTTACAATCTTAGTATTCTCTCCATTATCTATTTCAACTATACACAAACGACAACCACCCCAGGGTGAAAGTCCTTCCTTGTAACATAAAGTAGGTATAGAAAATCCAAATAATCGGGCACTTTCAAGTACAGTCATTCCTTTCTCTACAGAAATATCCAAACCATCAATTTTTAATGATATCATCTTTCGTCCTTATGCTGGTGAACTTTTTGTTCTTATTTACAATTATTTTGTTTTGTAAATTCTAAGTCGCACCTGAGACACCTTTTAGCTTCTTTTATAGCCTCTTCTTCAGAAAAAGTCAATTCTATTTCTTCAAAGCTTTTTACTCTAAATTTCGCACTGATTGTGGAGAGTTCCACTCTTTTTGTAAGTTCAAATTCTTTTTCCATCTCTTTTAAAGGCTCGATATAAAATTGCGGCAGTTCAGCAATTGCAGGCACAGATAACTCCATTCCGCACAAAAAGCGATTAATCATAATTGCTGCTTTTCCCCCTGATGCAATTGCATCAACAACAGTGTTTGGTCCGCTCACCAAATCCCCACCAGCAAAAACTCCTGGTATATTTGTTAAAAGTGTTTCTTTATCAACTTTAATCTTTTCTCCATCAGTAAATTCAAAACCAAATGACAAAATTTTTTC
>CAZBIT010000065.1:0-8870 GCA_964491835.1 uncultured bacterium | reverse complement strand
TTCTCCTTTTTTCATTTTTCCCATACTATCAATCCTTTTAATTAGGGCATCAATTTCATTCTTTAAGTAATCTTTAAATTGAAGTTTTGTTTCACCTTTCAATACAACCGTAATTATTGCCCTGTAATGATTTTCATCCAATTTTAAAAAAAGTGCTGACCTAAACCCAGAAACATAAGGAAAAATGTTATAATATTCTTTTTCTTCAATATCAATCTTTAGACCTACATTCTTATGGAGAACATAAATTTCCCAATCTTCCTGAGAAAATAAATTGGAATAAAAAAGCAAGAAAAATGCAAATACAAAAAAAATTATTCTTCTCATCTTCATAATCCTTATACTAATCTAAATTTATTTTATAAAGAGAATTAAATAAAATTATAGTTCAAACTTTATTCCACTTTCGAACCATCTACCTGGTGCAGGGACTCCAAATATTTCCTGATACCTTTCATTAAATAAGTTCATAATCCCAACAAAAAATAGAGTGTTTTTAAATTTTTTGGATATATTCATATTCATTACAACATAACTTTTTCTATCTCTTCTCTTTTTAAGTGAAATTGCCGTTGAACTTCTGACTTGAAAAGGAAGGGTATAGTTTGTTTCAAAGACGAACTGATGAACGGGATGAGTGAAAACATATTTTGATAAATAGTTAAATTCCCTTTCAAAGTCACTATGAGTATATGCATATTTCAAGGAAAATGCAAAGTCATTAATTTGCGAAACTCCTAATATATTTTCTATTCCTTTTATATTGATTTTTCCGACATTTCTTGCATACCAATGATTTCCAGAATCCATAGAAATCCAATCAATGACATCAAATTGATTTCTTAAAAATAAATTCGACTGTAATGAAACTCTATTTCCCGAAAAATAATCAATTCCTGCCTCATACGACCATCCTTTTTCTGGTTTGAGTTCTGGATTTCCATTATTACTAGGGTCTTGATAATAAAGTTCAGTAAAAGAGGGAATTCTAAAACACTTTCCAATCGATGACCTTACCTTTAATTTTTTAGAAAATTTATACCCAAAAGAAACTGTTGGATACAAACCAGAATAATTCGATTGAAAGTCACCTCTTATGCCAAAATTAACTAAAATATTATCTTTAAACGTATTGCCGTATTCAGTAAAAATTGCCGAGTTCGTAATATTGTGAGTTCCAAGTTTAGTGCTTGTAATGTTATCATTTATTATCTCGGTCCCGATTATTAATTTTTGCCTGGATGGCAACGCTATTTTTGCAATTAATTCCCCACCGATTCTATACTTTATATGATTGTTGACGTATTTATCTGGCTCCCTGACATCATATATGAATGTATCTTTATGTTTTTTCAAAAATATTTTTGGTTCTATTACAACGTTTTCAAATCTTTCAATCTCGCTCGATAAGGAAGTTAAAAACGTCTTCGTATGTTCTTTTGAAGGACTCGGTCCATAAAAATTATTTGCTCCATAATCATTATCAAGATATCCAAGCGACAAGAAAAGTGGATTATTTTTTAAGTCAATTTGGGATTTTGAAAACACAGTAAATTTATCGAAATCAGAGTCAAATCTATACCCGGATGATTTTTTATTATTTATTGTAACAAAGTTTTTAAATTTTTTCAAACCAAAAGATTTACTTATTTCATATTGTAAAAGTCCAAAATCTCCAGCAGAAGTAGAAATCTTGAAAGGGGTTTTTTCAGTATTTTTTGTGATAATATTAATTACTCCACCGAAAGCCCCGGGACCATACATTGAAGAACCATGACCCCGCATTACCTCAACACGTTCAATGCCAGAAAGATTAACTGGCAAGTCCATATTATGATGTGCGGTTTGAGAATCATTAATTTTAACTCCGTCAACCATTACGAGCACCTGCTCAAAAGAAGAACCCCTCATTGAAATATCCCCTTGAACACCTTGGTAACCTCTATTTTGAATATCCACACCAATCTGATAATTTAAAATGTCCATTATGGAATTTGCCGGAATATTTTTAATAATGTCCTTATCTATCACAGAAACGGTTCTTAACAAATCTTTATATTCAGGTTGAATCCTTGATGCAGTTACCACTACCGCCTCCATACTATATATAATTTGACCATAATTGACGGAAACAAATATTAAATTATACATTATTAATTGATATATTATTTTTTTCATAACTAATTTTAGTCAATTTCTTAAAAAAACTTATTTCATCTTACACATAATAATAAAAACGGAAAATTTCAAACAATAAATTAATGCAATTTAAATTAAATTACAAATAGAAATTTATTTTTTACATTTTTAAGTTATCTTAATTTATTTAACAAAAAAATTTTTTACTTGATATAATAAATAGAAAATAATATATTGAAAAAAATTTTCATTAGTTAATAAACGATTAATCGTATACAAAAAAATAAGATAAATGGTAACATTTGCTTTTATTGATTGGTTTTGGCTCTTTTTATTTATCGCCTTAATGGTTGGATGTGGACTTTTATTTTATAAACTTGGGAAACGTTCAGAGTCTGATTTTTTTCTTGCTGGAAGGGGGCTACCCTGGTGGCTTCCAGCCACCTCTGTTTATGCTACACACACTGCAACCGACACCCCAATGTGGGTATCAGGTGTAATCTATCGATACGGGCTTTCTGGACTCTGGTACACATTTTTTGCTGGTTGGTGTGCGGTAAGTGCATTTGTATCGACGAGGATTTTCAGACGTTCACTTGCATATACGCAGGCAGAATGGCAGAGTTTAAGATTTTCAGGACTTGGAAGTGAACTTCTGAGGGGTTGGGTTGCAGGATATCAGGTATTTATGAATATGTTCATACTTGGGTGGGTCGGCATTGCTATGGGAAAGGTCTGTCATCTTGCTTTTGGATGGGACCTCTGGATTGGATTAACGGTATTTTCTTCTATCTGTGCAATTTACGTTCTCGCAGCGGGATATTGGGGAGTAATTATGGCTGATTTTCAGCAGGGCGTAATCGCATTTACTGCTATATTGATAGTTTCAATTTGGGGCGTCGTTGCCGTGGGAGGTCCGGATGAAATAATATCCAAACTTTCATCACTCGGAAAATCTTCAATGATGAATCCGTTCGCTTTTACCGGTTTTTTTTCAGGTGATTTCCCAGTTATGTGGTTCATTACAATGCTGATTATAGCGATAATCGGTGGAGTTGGAATGGCGACGACAATTGACTGGTATGTTGAGGCACAAAGGATTCAATCCGCACGCACCATTAGAGATGCTTCATACAGTATATGGGCTGGAACCGCTCTTGTCCTTACAAGAAACGCAATCTGGGCTGGTCCTATTCTTGCATTTTTCGTTTTATACCCGAACATTACCGAACAGGGACAATACGAACTTGCATGGTTTAGGATGGCGTTTGAATCCTTACCACACGGTATGCTTGGTTTCTTTTTTTCTGCCATAGTAGCAATTCACATTTCCACTGTTGCTACATTGTTAAATCTTGGTGCAGCATACATCACAAGAGACCTGTATCACCACTACATAAATCCCAATGCCTCTGAAAGACGTCTGGTTTGGGTTGGCAGATTTGGCACTTTTATCATTCTTATCGGCTCATTCATATATGGTATGATGATGACGGAAGAAATAACTAAATATCTTTTATTTGCAATATGGATAATGGCGGCGGGCGTATGGCTTCCTAACATACTACAAGTCGTCTGGTGGCGTTTCAATTCCTGGGCTTATCTTTCTTCCTGGATTGCAAATCTCATTGCATCCTGGCTCATTTTCAAGGCATTACCTGACTTAGGAATAATCCCTGTTTTAAAAGATTATCACCAGTTCTGGATATTGATGGGAATTTGCGCATTAGTTTATATGCCAGTTACTTTTCTCACTAAACCAGAAGATATGAACCATCTTGTTAAATATTACGTTATGTCAAGACCCGTTGGATGGTGGGGTCCCGTAAGAAAAGAAGCGGAAAAGAGAGGACTTATAAAAAAAATGAATTCTTCTATTCTAAATATTAAATAATATTTTAATAAAAAATGTATTCTATATAAAACAATACGGGTTAATAAATGGCAATAATAAAAAGAAAGTGGACTGCAGAAGAAGCGGATGAATGGACAAAAGAAGACCTTATTGCCTGTATTTTATCTCCTTTAACTTACATTACTTATACCATTGGAACTGCACTATCTTTTTTCCTTTTATGGACGGGATTTGTAATATTGGGAATTGGAATAATTCTTACCTTTATAATGATTTTTATAATAGACCCTAAATTGAAAGCGACCTCCGAAGAATACGAAAAAAAGCAAAAATCATATTTAGAAGATTTAGAAAAATTAGAACGATGGGAGTAAAATATGCAGGAGTTTTGGGGACTTCTTGGAATGTCAATTGCATACTTTTTCTCTTTTCTTGGTTTGATAATCGCTTACATATCTTATCGTAAACACAGAAAAGTAAAAAATTCTCAAAAAACACAAGAGGAGAAATAATAAATGAAACTACTCATATTCGCCTATCCATTAGTTATTACCAGCCCTATTTTTGAAATTTTCATTCCACTGTTCATATTTGTCTTTTCATTTATTGTTACATATTTACTATATAAACATTTTTCCAAACATCCATAAATTTTACGAATAATAATCATTCTTAATGTCTAAAAAAATTATGAAGAAACCAATATTCATAGCAGGTGCAAGTATTTCCGGACTGACTGCTGGTATAAATTTGGCTCGCGCTGGTTATGATGTTGAAATTTATGAGGCAAACAACACGGTTGGTAAAAGATTCAATAATTGCTTTCAGATTCTCGAAAATTATACAGAAAAAGAAGAGGTCGTTACGTCACTAAATAAAATGAACATAGAAATGAACTTTTTTTACCATTCAGGATTCAATGTTGACTTTTATGATTCAAATCTAAAATGCTATTATATGAAAAGCAGTATGCCGTTTGGTTATTTCGTCAAGCGTGGAACCGACAAAGATACGATTGACCAGGGAATTGCTAAACAAGCCCTTGAAACAGGCGTAAAGATTATTTATAATACAAAGTTAGATACCGAAAAAGCCGATATAATTGCTACAGGACCGAAACTTTCTTCAGGAATATCAAAAGAAATTACTTTTAACACAAACATTGAAAATTGTTTTAGAGTTATACTTGACAACAATATAGCACCAAAGGGGTATACGTATTTATTTGTAATCAATAAAATGGGAACTATTGGTACTGCAATTCTAAAAAATTTTTCTGAAATTAATGAATATACAAAAAAGGCAGTGAACAGATTTCAAGATATCGAAAAATTTGAAATGATTAATCCTAAAACGGTCGTTTCTTATGTTGATTTTTATTTAGCAAAAAGCGCCGTGGTTAAAAATAAATTACTGATAGGAGAAGCAGCAGGTTTTCAGGATTTTCTTTTTGGTATGGGAATCAGACGTTCAATTACGTCTGGTTATCTCGCAGCAAAAAGTTTAATGGAAAATATCGACTATGATAAATTATGGAAAAAAGAATTCTTTGAAAAAATGAAAATTAGCGTTGTCAACAGATTCATTTATGAATTTGGTGGAAATTGGGGATACTCCTTATTTAACAAATCTGCGCAAAAATCCGATTTCAAAGAGTATGGATATAGTTTATGCCAGCCAAATTTAATTAAAAAATTATTATTCCCATTCATAAAAATTATCTGGAAAAATTACACAAAATGCTCACACGGGGATAATTGTCATTGGTGTAGAAGAAAATAAAAATGACTGAAAAAGAAATATTGTTAAAAAAAGCTTATAAATATTGTAAAAATCTGACAATCAGAGCAGATTCAAATTTCTCGTTAGGATTTAGATTTTTGCCGAAACATAAACGGGACGCAATTTATGCAATGTATGCATTTAACAGATGTGCAGATGATTTTGTGGATGAAGAATATGACCCTCTAAAAAAAAATGAGTTGATTGAAAAGTGGGACCATTACATCGAACAGTGCTATGCTGGAAAAACTAACAATCATCCCATACTCGTTGCTTTTGAAGATGCAGTCGAAAGATTTGATATACCCAAAAACCCTTTCAAAGACGCCATTTTAGGTTTTAAAATGGATTTGGAAATAAATAGATACAAAACGTTCGAAGAACTTAAAGTTTACTGTAAACGTGTTGCTGGAACAATAAGCATTATGTCACTAAGTATATTTGGCTATCTTGAACAAAGCTTATGAATATGGTGATGACCTAAGTATGGCACTGCAACTAACGAATATCATCAGAGACGTTGGAAAGGACGTTGAAAAAAACAGAATCTATATCCCAATTGATGAAATGAAAAGGTTTAATTATTCTGAAAATGAATTGCTTTCAAGAACGATAAACTCAAACTTCGTTGAACTAATGAAATTCCAGATCGATAGAGCAAAATCATATTTTAAAAAAGCACAAAATCTCATTCCTCTTATACATAAAGACGCACGCTTTACGACATTAGTTATGGGGGCAGTTTATCTTAAAGTTCTTGAACTCATTAAAAAAAACAATTATGACGTTTTCAACAAATTTGCAAAGGTTTCCAAAATCGAAAAACTAAAATTACTTATGAAATTGATAATTAAACCGGAACTCTTATGACTCTTAAATAAAAATCAAATACTCTTCACAAAATTAATGAATTCCTAATCACTCCTTTATTGATAAAAACATTAACATTAAAAATTATAATGATAAATACTTTTTCCATAATAAATAATATTAAAGAAAAAGCAAAAAATCTTGGATTTTTTAAAATAGGATTTGCAGGTCCCGAACCAATTGATGAAGTAAAAATTCTAAAAGATTGGATTGGTGCTAAATATTATGGCGATATGATATGGATTGAAAAAAGTTTTAATGAAAGAATCAATCCAAAAATTTTATATCCAGATGTTAAAACTATTATTTCTTGCGGGATAAATTATTTTCATAAATATAGTCAATCAAACAAATTTGAAATTGGCAAAATCTCAAGATATGCACTTGGTGAAGATTATCATATCGTGTTAAAAAAAAAATTGAAAGACCTTTTTAATTACATTAAAAAAGAAATAAAGAGCGTTGATGGTAAAATTTATGTAGATAGTTCGCCCGTTCTTGAAAAAATATGGGCTGAAAAAGCCGGTATAGGATGGATTGGGAAAAATTCACTACTGACAACAAGAGAAGTCGGTTCGTGGATTTTTCTCGGTGAAATATTTTTAAATATTCCGCTCGACTATAACGAACCGCATACTCACAACTATTGTGGAAATTGTAACAGATGCATTAATGCCTGTCCGACGGGAGCAATAGTCAAACCATATACTATCAATGCAAAAAAATGTATATCATATTTAACAATCGAACACAAAGGAGAAATACCAGAAAACTTAAAACGAAAAATTGGTATGTGGATTTATGGGTGTGATGTTTGTCAAGAGGTCTGCCCCTGGAATAGATTTTCAAAAGAAACCAACGAAACAAGATTCTTACCAGACCAAAACATTCCAATAACAAACCTAAATGAATTCGATAATATGAACGAAAAAGAATTCAACAAAAAATTCAAAAATAGTCCTATTAGAAGAATCAAACTATCAGGATTAAGAAGGAATGTTAAAATTGCCCTCGAAAACAAAACATCTGCATATATTTAATTTTATCAAAAACCATTACATTAGAAATTAATTCATTTTTCTTAATCTATCCAATAAAACTACACTAATTATTATAATTCCAACAAATATTTGTTTTATTTCATCAGAAATACTTAATAAAGTCAATCCATTATCAAGAACACCGATTAATAAAGCTCCAAAAAGCGTTCCAATGATGGTTCCCTTCCCACCTGACAGTTTAGTTCCACCAATAATAACAGAAGCAATTGCATATAATTCAAACCCCACACCAATATTAGGACTAAAGTAACCAAGTTTGCTTGTATAAATAATTCCTGCTAATCCTGCTAAAAATCCTCCAACTAAATAAACTAAGAATTTATATTTATTTACACTAATACCAGAAAGTTTTGCTGCATCTTCACTTGCACCAACGGCAATAACATATCTCCCAAATCTCATATTATTCAATATTATATATGAAATCCCAACAATTATCAATGCTAAAATGAAAGGAAAAGGAACACCAAAGATAGTTCCATTTCCTATAAATAAAAAATTGGGAGTAATTTTATCATATAGATTTGCGCTTTGACTGCCATTTAGACATATAGCAAATCCCCTTACTATCCCAAGCATACTGAATGTTACAATATAAGGGGGAATCCTTCCTTTAACAATAACAAACCCATTTATAAATCCTATCGATGACCCAATAAGTAATCCCATAAAAATACCAATAAATATCTGTGAGAAACCACCCATATTTAATATAGAAAGCATAGATAATCCACAGGTCATACTGCATAAAGCAACAACAGAGCCAATAGAAAGGTCAATACCACCTGTTATTATGATAAACGTCATTCCAACTGAAATGATTGTAATTATAGACGTCTGAATAAAAATATTCATAATATTCTCATAACTTAAAAACGTCGGTTTATCTGACATAAAATAATCTAAAATCCATAATAAAAAACATAATGATACTAAGGCAATTCCTATCCCAAGAATCTGATGACTAAACCAAACTTTTCGACTTTTCTTTGTCATTTTATCTTTCTCTGTTAAATTTTCATTATATTAAGGTTATTTAATTAATACAAAAAATACTATTTTGTCAAGGGAAAATACTAATTCAATCTATAATTTGCAACTTAACCATTGCGATTTTAAACAATTAATTTTATATTATATAAAAAATAAATTCAATTCCAAAC
>CAZBIT010000064.1:0-8951 GCA_964491835.1 uncultured bacterium | reverse complement strand
GAAAATTTCCACACCCTTAAAGAAGAAGTTTTGCAAATATTTAAGGAAATAAATGAAAATTTTAATAAATCTGCCTAAAATGGCAATTGTGTATATAATAAAGTTTTATAGATTTTTTATTTCACCACTTTTTCCTAATGTATGTCGATACTATCCTTCATGTTCCACTTACGCCATTGAGGCTTTCGAGAGATATGGCTTGTTGAAGGGATTTATAAAATCTATAAAGAGATTGTTAACTTGCAATCCTTTTTACCCTGGAGGGTATGACCCCCTTAGATAAATTCCAATTAAATCATGGATAAAAGAACAGTTTTAGCATTTGTATTGATTGGTGTAATTCTCGTTTTATGGCCATACTATCAAAGGCTCATTACGCCCCCCTCTTTAAGACAGAAAACAATTGAAAAAAGTACTGCCGAAGAACCTTCAAAAAATAACATTGAGAAGGAAAAGGAAATTAAAAAAGAAAAGGGTATAAAGCAAAAAGAAGAAATAAAGGTAGAAGAAGAAAAGTTAATAAAAGTGGATACGGATTTATATACGGGATTTTTTTCAACAAGAGGCGGAACGGTTAAGAGTTGGATTTTAAAAAAGTATAAAAAGAGAGACAATTCTGAACTCGACCTTATCAAAAATAATATTAATGGTAACCTTGGAATTGGTTTTATAAGTTTAGAAGGGGATACCGTCAATTTATCTAATAGGACATTCAAACCCGTTGGAATGAAGATGAATGATACTACTTCATTAGTTTTTGATGACTCGGGAAAAGCAGAACTTCGTTTGATATGTAATTTTGATGAAGAAAAGTATGTAGAGAAAATAATGAAGTTTTCAAAAGATGCTTATACCTTTGAAATGACTGTAAAATTTTCTAATCTTAATAGTGTTGTGGCTGACAGGACTTATTGGGTTATCTGGGGATGCGGGTTGACTTCATCGGAAAATTCATTGAAAGATGAAGCAAGATACTCAAAGATTTATGCTCTGATGGGAGATGAGGTTGAATCTCTTGCCCCTAAAGGTAAAGATGAAAGAAAGTTAATAACTGGGAAAACGGGGTGGATAGGTGTTGGGATAAAGTATTTTACAGCAGTTATTATTCCAGATAATTTTTATGGTAAGGAAGCACTCCTTTATGGCAGTGTTGAGAAGATAGGCAAAGATATAATAGATGAGGACTTTTACGGGGAATTTAGAACTGAATTTAAAGAAGAAAAGATTCAACAGGATTCTTATAAAATCTTTATAGGTCCTCTTGAATATCCGATAATTTCTGGATTTAAAATAGGACTTGAAAAAATTATGAATTTTGGATGGAACATTATAAGGCCTATCGGAAAACTTATTTATTATACGTTGAGATTTCTTTATTCTTTTATGGGGAATTATGGTATTGTAATAATAGTTTTTTCAATTATTATAAAGATTTTGTTTTATCCGCTGACCCGTAGCAGTTCCAGGGCGATGAGAAAGATGCAGGAAATTCAACCACAGATGACAGAATTGCGTGAAAAATATAAGAAAGACCCGCAGAAATTAAATAAGGCGATGATGAGATTGTATAAAGAAAAGGGAGTTAATCCTCTTGGTGGATGTCTTCCGATGCTATTACAAATGCCCGTATTCTTTGCTATGTATCCTTTATTTTATCAGATGATTGAATTTCGTGGTGCAAAATTCATCTGGTGGATAAAAGACCTTTCTATACCTGATACCGTTGCGAAACTGAATCTTGGAATGTTCCAATGGAATTTGAATATTCTTCCTATTATATGGGCCGGCTCTATGTTTTTTCAAAATAAACTTACTATGAAAGACCCAAAGCAAAAAATGATGGTTTATCTTATGCCAGTAATTATGCTGGTCTTTTTCAATAACTTATTCTCTTCGGGTCTTGTTTTATACTGGACAGTTTTTAACATTCTTTCTATATTTGGACAATTTTTTATCATTTGGAAAAAGAAATAAATAAATATTTATTGATTTATTTTTTAAATTGGGTCTTCTTTGCTTACAGTCCACAGATTAAATTCATTCCTTAAATGCTACATTTAAATTGGTGAGTTGGATTATCAGGATTATAACAATTGTTATAAAGAGATTTATTATAAATGGCATGTTTTATAATTAAATTGATTAAACTTTAGTGGTGATTGTCATGCTGTCCCGAGTGTTCGGGATCAGCATCTTGTAACATAAGATTCCGATCCCGCTTATGGCGGGACGGAATGATATACTCTGTTATTAATATTTAAATCACATTAATTTAAAATCAAGTTATTTAAGAAACAAAGCAAATTTATTCATTGACCATTATAATAATTACAAGATGATAAAAAAAATTATTTTTTTTGTATCAATTTCTATTTTTTTCTCATTTGTTTTATTTTTCCTGGGTTTATCACAAAATAAAGATGAGTATATCCTTAATTTGCATAATAAGTCAATTGTGTTTGATGCTCATAGCGATGTAATTTTAAGGATGTTGGATAAAAAAGTTGATATTGGTAAAAGATTATCGGATGGGCATATAGATATACCACGACTTATTGAGGGGGGAGTCGATGCACAGGTATTTGCATGTTTTATACATCCACGCATTAGCCCTGAATTCCAGATTAAAAGGGTTCTTGATATGATAGATGCGGTGACAGAACAAATTGAGAAGTATCCTGATAAACTTGAACTTGCATTAAATGCTGATGATATTTTAAGGATTTCTGGTGAAAATAAAATAGCAGTTATTTTGGGAATAGAGGGTGGACATTCTATTCAGGGAGACCTTGGTGTTTTGAGACAATTTCATCGTCTTGGTGTTAGAATATTGACGTTGACCTGGATGAATAATAACGAGTTGGCAGATAGTTCGGTTCCTGAACCGAAAAATTATGGTGTATATGATAAGATTAAAAAACGTGGTGGCCTCACTGAATTAGGCAGAGAGGTCATAAAAGAAATGAATAGAATTGGTATGGTAATTGATGTTTCGCATTCAAGCGATGAGACATTCTGGGATGTGATAGAGATTTCTACAAAGCCAATAATTGCCACTCACTCCTGTGTATGGGAATTAAATAATCATCATAGAAATATGAAGGATGATATGCTTAAAGCACTGGCTAAAAATGGTGGTGTCATTGGTATCAATTTTTCATCGTCTTACCTTGACAGTAATTATGCTAAATTGAGTAAGAATGAGAGAGCAAAAAATCCAGTTACCGTTGATAAAGTAGTTAACCATATCGATTATGTTGTAAAAATTGCCGGGATAAATAATGTTGGTCTTGGCTCGGATTTTGATGGAATTAATGACCCACCTAACGGTCTTGAAGATTGTGCAAAATTGCCTAATATTACAAAAGAACTTGTTAAAAGAGGGTATTCCGAAGAAAACATTAAAAAAATTTTAGGAGGAAATTTCATTAGAGTTTTTAAAGAGGTTGTGAGAAAATAAAAATATATTGTATTCTTTTAAAAAAAATATTATTTTTTAAATATTTTATTAGAGATTTTTAAAATGTTTTTTATTTATTTCATAGTTTGTAAAATCCTGTTTATAAAATTATGGAAGGTTTAATATGGGGAAAGTAAAATTATTATTAGGTATTCACAGTCATCAGCCTGTTGGTAACTTTGATTATGTATTCGAGTGGGCTTATCAGAGTTGTTATTTGCCTTTTATAGAAGTTATTAAAGATTATCCAGATATACCGCTAACACTTCATTATAGCGGTCCTTTGATTGATTGGATAGAGGGGCATCATCCGGAATTTTTTGAAAAATTGACCGAAATGGTTAAGAATGGCAATATTGAGTTTATGGGGGGAGGATATTATGAGCCAATACTTCCAATGATTCCGGAATGGGATAGAATTGGTCAGATGAAAATGATGGCTGATTACATTCAAAAAAGGTTTTCCGCGGTGACTCGTGGTATATGGCTTACCGAGAGAGTTTGGGAGCAGTGTCTTGTCAGTTCAATTGGGAAGGTTGGAGCGGAATATACGGTGGTTGATGATTCTCATTTCAAATTAGCAGGGATAAAGGAAAGCGACCAGTTTGGATATTACATCACTGAAGACCAGGGTCATCTTATAAAAATGTTTTGTTCAAGCGAATATCTTAGATACAGTATTCCGTTTGCAGAGGTTGAAAATCTAATTAATTTTCTATTAGGTTTAAAGGATAAGGAAGGAGTGGATTTAATTGCTTATGGTGATGATGGAGAGAAGTTTGGCGTTTGGCCCGGGACAAATGAGCACGTGTATAAAAAAGGTTGGTTGAGGAAGTTTTTCGACGCTTTACGTGAGAATAAGGATGCTATCGAGGTATTAACGTTCAGTAAGGCAATTGATAAAGTCCCACCAAAAGGTAAGATATATATCCCGAATGCTTCATATCGTGAGATGACTGAATGGGCTCTTTTTGTTGATGAGAGGGCTAAATATGAAGAGATAGTCGGGCGTTTTAAGGATACTGAAGATTGGAACTTGATAGAACATTTTTTAAAAGGGGGATTTTGGAGAAACTTTATTGTTAAATATCCTGAAAGCAGGGATATGTACGGGAGGATGATGCAGGTAAGTAAAAGGTTAAGAAATCTAAGAAAAAAAGTTAAAAAGATTGGGGATGCGGAAAAAAGATTATATATGGCACAGTGTAACTGTCCATACTGGCATGGCGTGTTTGGGGGACTCTATCTCAATCATTTAAGATTTGCAACGTATAAAAATTTGATTGAATCGGATTATATTATAGAGAAAAGTACTCACAGGAGAGATAATTGGCTTTATATAAAGAATGAGGATTTTGACCTCGATGGAAACGATGAGGTATTAATTTCAAATGAAAAAATCAAGATGTTTATCAAACCCAATGAAGGGGGAATGGTTTATGAAATGGATATTTTGAATAAAGGACTAAATGTTCTTGATACGATGACCCGAAGAATTGAATATTATCATCGTGACGTCGCGGAAGCTCACAAAATTAGAGAAGATGAACATAAGAGCATCCATCTATTAAAATCCGCAAAAGAGGAAGGGCTTGGAAAGGATTTGATATACGACTGGTACAGGAGAAAATCATTCATTGACCATTTTTTCCTACCCGATATTAATCTTGAAGCGTTAATGAAAAATACATACTGGGATAAGGGGAGTTTTGTAAAAGGAGAGTTTGACTACTTATTTCAGAAGAGCAGGAAAGAAATTTCAGTGAGTTTGGGGGAAAATGGCGTTATTTATGGAGATGATAAAAACAGGAAATTTTTTCTTAAAAAGATATACCGACTCTTTAAGAATTCTTCTACTATAAAGGTAGAATATTTTTTAAGAAACGACGACGATTCAGAAATCAAGTTATTTTTTGGCTCGGAATTAAATTTTGCATTATTAACTGGGGATGCTGAAGATAGATTTTATCAATATGATTCGACAAAAAGAAAATTAGGGGATGCTTTTGAGATAAACGATATAAGTGAAATCGGTATAGAAGACCAATGGATTGGAGTAAGGTTTGACCTAAAATTTAATAAACCTGCGCGATTATTTGCTTTTCCAATTAAGACCATATCTCAATCGGAAAGTGGTTTTGAGAAGGTGTATCAAAGTTCAGCGGTTATTCCAATGTGGTGGATTGATTTAAAGGGTGGGGAAAGCAATTCGTTTGAGATAATTATGGATGTGATTGAGAAGTGAAAAATATTTTTAAAGAACTGGATTCCCGTTTTCACGGGAATGACAAACCATTGTTATTTAACATAAATTCAAAAATTTAGAAATTTTTTCTTTTTTTAGCAGTTTCATTTAGTAAGGAATACTTTAGAAATTTAGCAATTCATAATACTGGAGAAATGATTAATTGAGAATGAGAGAACTTTCAGAGATAGCAAAAGAGTTTTATAAGCAGGGTAAAAGGATTGTTGCTCCACTTATGGGATTTCCCGGTGTGGGATTGATTGGAAGTAATATTAAACTTGCACAACAGAATTGGGGCGAACATTATAAAGTAATTAAAGCGTTGGTCGATTTATTTTCCCCAGACATAGTATTCCCTTTAATGGATTTATCAGTAGAGGCAAATGCACTTGGGAGATATACAATATTTCCAAGAGAAGATTCTGCAACGGTGCCAAAAGATAGATTTAACATTGAGGAAATAGAAAAATTAAGTAATATTAATCTTTCTTTTGACAGTAGAGTGATTGGTTATGTGGAAACATTGAAACTTATCAGGATAGGATTACCGAGTAACGTTATAAGAGGGGCTTATGTTACTGGTCCATACACACTTTCTGGACTGATGATGGGTGCGGATGAAGCAGCTATAGCGTCGGTAATTAAAAAGGATGAATTGAATAAATTGTGTAATCTGTCGACGTCAAAAATTCTTGAGTATATAAGATTATTAATTTCAGCAGGTGCGGAGATAATTTGTGTTTTAGAGCCAATGGCTGTTATGCTCAGTCCCCAGCAATTTTTTGAGTTTTCTGCCTCTTTTGTAAAGCAAATTGCGGTGACTTGTAAATATAATGGAGTAAATACTGTTTATCATACCTGTGGTAACACTATGCATTTGATTGAAAGAATGGTTGAATCTGAAATAAATGGAATAAGTTTAGATTCAAAGGATGCAGGAGTAATATTAACGGAAGTGGCAAAAAGAGTGCCCGAAAATGTTATTATCGTGGGGAATATAAATCCTGCAACTACGATGTTATTTGGAAAGCCAGAGGATATAAAACGTGAAGTGACTGAATTAATGGATTCTATGAGACAGTATCCTAATTTTGTATTAAGCACCGGCTGTGACCTTCCTCAAGAGACACCAATAGAAAATATTCGCACTTTTATGGATGCTGGTCGTAGATGGAAAAAATGAAATTTAAGAGGGCAAACTCCCAGTTTATTATGGCATTGGTGGGAGAATAAAAGTTAAAGAAAGAAGCAGAATGGGCGTGCGATTTCCTTTTGGCTTAAATTACATATTTGAAAAACAACCATTAGAAGTTTTTTACGAAATAGCCCCGATACTTGATTTAGTGCCAAGCACGAAGTTTGGCTTGAATAGTGCTGTTGGAGTGAGATATTTTTTTGAAAGCGATAATAAAAATTCAAAAAATAAATTGCTTGTAAAATAAAAAATTATAATTTATATTTATTTCAATTTTCCAAATTAAATTCATAATAATTCACAATATGGCTTAGGAAATATGAAGCCAACCGGCATACAATTTGTTGCTGAATTTATAAATTGTTCAAAGCATCTTTTAAATGATAAAAAGGCATTAGAAGATACTTTAAAATTGGGTTTAAAATCTTGTGGATTTGACCTCAGGAGTATTAAGAGTCATAAATTCAATCCTGTTGGTGTTACCGTGTTGGCAATAATTGGAGAATCCCACATTGCTATTCATACATACCCCGAAGCTCGCCATGCCTCTTTAGATATATTCGCATGTTCTGCTAGTCCTGAAAAACTTAATAATCTTTTGCTATTTCTAAAAAGTAAGTTCAAACCAAAAACTGTGCAAGTTATTGAACTACTGAGAGGGAATCCTGTTGAAGTAAAAGGTGAAAATTGGATAACATCCTTTTCACAGATTGGTTTTGGAATTAGATTTCACGTTAAAAAAAGAATTTTTAGTAAAAAATCAAGGTATCAGCAAATTGACGTTATCGAAAATGATAATTTTGGAAGGATGCTATTTTTGGATAGAGATGTTCAGGTTGCTGAAAATGGGATAAATTTTTATAATGAAAGTATGGTTTACCCACTCATTGAAAGAAAGAGTAAATTAAATAAGGTTGCAATTTTGGGTGGTGGTGATGGAGGCGTTTTGTATGAACTATTAAAATACAATCCGAAAGAAGTTTTTCTGGTTGATATAGATGGCGATGTTATTAAGGTTTGTAAAAAATTTCTAAGGAAGGTTTGTTACGATGCGTTTGATGATTCCAGAGTTAGAATTGTAGTTGATGATGCAAATAATTTTTTGGAAAAAAATGATGGTTTTGATGCTATAATTTATGATTTAACAATGCATCCTGAATCTTTAACGAGGGATGAACGCTCAACATTTATTAATCGTATTTTCTTTAAAATTAAAAATAGTTTAAATAAGAGGGGGATAGTAAGTTTACAATGTTGTTCAAAGTATGATAATGAAACGCTTAAACTTGTAAAGAGAATATTAGCAAAATATTTTAAGCATATCGAATTTAAGCAAACCTTTATCCCACCATTTAGTGAATATTGGATATTTGGGTCTGCGGAGTTGAAATAAATATTTATCTTTCTAAAACTCCTTTTTTATTGGTATTGAAGTAATTTACATTTCACTTGACAATGAAATTATTTTGAAATAAATTTTTTAAAAATATGAGAATTAAGAAATGGATATCCTTATTGTAATAATAATACTTTGCCTTGCTGCGGCTTCTTTTGCATTCATTGCTCTATGCAATAAAATATAAGGAGACATATCATATGATGGTTATTTATTGGATAGGTGGTATTATTGGATTACTTTTGTTTATTTATTTGTTGGTCGCTCTTTTAAAGCCGGAGATTTTCTCATGAATTGGAACAATTTTATTCAAAGTTTAATTTATCTGGTTGTATTACTTTTATTAGTTAAGCCGCTGGGAATATATATGGCGCGCATTTATGAAGGTAAGCCGGCAGGACTAAACGTTTGGTTTGGCTGGTTAGAAAAGTTAATTTATCGCCTTACAGGAGTTAAACCTGAACAGGAGATGTCCTGGAAAACGTATGCAGGAGCAATGATGTTGTTTAATATTTTAGGAATAATTGTCGTATATGTCCTTCAACGTTTTCAAGGGCATCTTCCTTTAAATCCGATGTCTATGTCCGGGGTTAGACCGGACTTAGCATTCAATACGGCGGTGAGTTTTGCAACTAATACAAACTGGCAGAGTTAT
>CAZBIT010000063.1:0-8983 GCA_964491835.1 uncultured bacterium | reverse complement strand
CGGAAGTAATGGGTGCAACTTTACCGCTAACATTAGAGTTACCGCCTGTGTCAGATGGATTTTTTGAACAAAAAATAATGCTTAAAATTATTGTGATGGCATAAATTCTTACCATTATTCCCCCGATAAAATATAAAAATAATTTGAAATTTGTCAAACAAATATGTAAAATATTTTCTTTGGTTATTTTTTTTATAAAGACAGCACATTACAATGACGCACCATGTTTTGTAAGAACATCAGCCAAATTATCCCGCATAATCTTTTTCTTATCTTCTTCTGGCAGGAATGCATTATTAATTCTGGAAAGGGACTGACCGGGTTCGTTGATGGGAAAGTCAGAACCGAATAATATTCTGTCTGCACTCATTTTTTCTACCGCCAATTCCAGCATTCCCATCCTTTCAATTCCTGAGCCGGATGTATCCAGAAACATATTCTTGTGCTTTGCACCAATCTCAAATCGTTCTGTCATTTCCTGCCTGGAATTTGTAAAATGACATAAATTCCAAGTCACTTTCGGAAAGTCATCAAGTAATTTCACGATAACATCGTTATCAGTATGAACAGAAACAATATAATTTAAGTCAGAAGCGGTCTCCACAATTTTATAAAACTCTGGAGTATCGTATTTATAGTTGTGCATATATCCAGTAAATTCACCAAGCCAGGCAATCCCTTCTTTCTTCATTCGCTCCATCTCTTTTATTGAAACATCAAGAAAGTTTGGATTGGCGTTGCAGGTTGGAACAACAAAGTCAGGATACTTATCGCGCCAGTGAAGAGAAGATTCATTCGCAGTGGTAACAAGTTTTGCATCATTGCTATCTGCTGGAACATCGGGAGTCCCCTGTCCGAGAATCTTCTCAACTCCACTTTGCTTCAAATAATCAAAGAATGTTTTACAGTCGGATTCTTGCGGTAATACGTTATGCCACATATAAGTTTTTCCACTTACAGTGGGAAGATGGACATGGCTGTCAAACGCCCGCCACTTGGAAAAATATTTGCCTGACCTCCCACATTTTATGGATATAAGTGCTAAACTCATTACAGAAGTTTTCACAAAATTACGTCTTGAAATGTTATCCATTTCACCACCTATAATTTTAATAATAAAGAGATTGCTGAAAAAATCGAAATTGTCTATTTTAAACAGGGATTGCCACGGCCCCTACCACTTGGGGCTCGCAATGACAAGGGGTTACGTGTTCCCGTATAGCGGGAAGGAGTCCTGATTATTCGCGATGACATTATAATCTACTTTTTTTCAGCAGTTTTAATAAAACCAAAAATGAAACGTTAAATAATTCTACCTATACTATTTCTTTTCCTGAAGTAGTCATTACGAACTTTCCATGTTTTACACCCTTTAAACTAATCAACTTATTAACAATGTCAATTATTTTTCTTGCGTTTCCTTTCACAACAATAACCTCAAGACAATTCTCCTCGTCAAGATGAATGTGCATAGAAGAAATGATATATTCGTGCATATGATGCTGAATTTCGTTTAGTTTCTCTGAAATCCCTCTTTTATGATGGTTGTAAATCAACGTAACCGTCCCAACTTTCTCACCTTTCTCATCTTTCCACTCTTCACCTACAAGATTTTCTCTTATAACGTCTCTAATTGCTTCAGAACGATTTTTATAATTCTTTTCAGAAATAAGTTCATCGAACTTTTTCAAAAGTAACTCATCCATTGAAACACCAAATCTCTTTAAACTCATATAATCCTCCATAATTTATTTAAAATTTTATAACGTTCTAAATCTATTATTATAAAATAATTAATTGACTTTTACAAAAATATTATTAACTTTGTAAGTTAATATTTTATAACGTAAAAATCCAAACATAAATTTAATGATTACAAAATAAATACAATAATAAAAGATGATTAAATTATTTAACAGGGGTTTTAAAGGAGGCGTTCATCCACCTGAAAATAAAATATTTACAGAATCAAAACCTATTGAAGTAATTCCACTGCCAGAAAAAGTAATAATCCCTCTTCAACAGCATTTAGGAAAACCATCTAATGTTATTGTAAATAAAGGAGACAAAGTAAAAGTAGGTGACCCGATAAGTGAAGCGGGGGGCTACGTTTCTGTGCCTTGTCATGCGTCAATCTCCGGTACCGTTACTTCTATTCAACCACACATACATCCACTCGGTGAAAAAATCACTGCGGTCTCGATTGAAAATAATGGTGAAGACCATTTATCAGATAACATATCTTTTAATCCCGATTATATGAATTATTCTGTGGATGAGATGAAAAACTTGATTCACGATGCAGGTTTAGCAGGAATGGGAGGAGCAACTTTTCCAACGCACGTAAAATTATCCCCTCCAGAAGGAAAAAAAATTGATATTGCAATTCTAAATGGTGCAGAATGTGAGCCGTACCTGACAAGCGACCACAGATTGATGCTCGAAAAAACAGAGGAAATTATTGAAGGTTTCAGAATCATTATAAAAATTCTTGGCGTTAAACTTGGAATAATAGGAATAGAAAATAACAAATCCGACGCAATATCAAAAATGAAGGAAGTCGCAATAAAATATCCAGAAATGAGCGTTGTTTCTCTAAACGTAAAGTACCCTCAGGGAGCTGAAAAACAGTTAATTTATGCACTCACCGAAAGAAAAGTTCCTGCTGGTAAACTTCCTATGGAAGTTGGATGTATTGTCCAAAATGTCGGCACCGCCAAAGCCATATATGACGCAGTGGCTTACAAAAAACCACTAATCGAAAGAGTTGTAACGGTTGCCGGAAACATAATTCACCAAAAGAATCTTTTGGTAAGAATTGGGACTCCAATAAAAAATCTAATAGATTATTGTGGTGGTTTTACAAATTCTCCAGATAAAATCATTATGGGTGGCCCAATGATGGGCGTTGCACAACATTCACTTAATACGCCAGTAATAAAGGGAACTTCTGGGATTATCATCTTAAAATCTGACAAAACCTATTTAGGGAAAACCACACCTTGTCTTAATTGTGGCAAATGCGTTGAAATCTGCCCAATGAACATTATGCCCAATGTAATTGCAAGTTTCGCTCAAAAAGAAAGATTCGATGACGCAGAAGAATTCAACGCACTTGATTGTATCGAATGTGGAAGTTGTTCATATATATGCCCTGCTAAAATAAACCTCGTTCAAAATATAAAGTTCGCAAAATTTAAAATTTCGCAAAAAACGAACCAATGATTTATTTAAAAATAAACATACATAACAATTATGGAAGGAAAAACAACAACGGAAGAAATATTATTGATTTCATCTGCACCTCATATTAAAAGTAAAGATACAACCCAAAAAATAATGTTTGGAGTTGTTATTTCCTTAATCCCTGCACTTATTGGTTCAATCTATTTCTTCGGTATAAGAGCACTTTGGCTAACTGTTCTTTCAATTATTACAGCGGTATTTACAGAATGGCTAATTCAAAAATTAAGAAAAGTTGAAATCACCATATCAGATGGAAGTGCAATAGTAACTGGCATTTTATTAGCATTTAACCTTCCTGCAGGAGTCCCTTGGTGGATACCTGTTATCGGCTCATTTTTTTCTATTGCGATTGCAAAACAGACGTTTGGCGGTTTAGGTTTTAATCCTATGAATCCTGCCCTTTTAGGAAGAGCATTTTTACTTGCATCCTGGCCTGTGCATATGACAACCGATTGGACTGCACCTTTGTATGGAACAAAATCCGGCATAACAACCATTACTACCGCTACACCACTTGCAGTATTGAAAGATGCACTTAAAAATCTATCAATTGAAGATAAAGCAGTTGAAGCGTCCCAAACGATTATAACACTTAAAAGTTCTTATGCAAATCTCTTCTGGGGAAGAGTGGGGGGATGCATCGGTGAAACATCTGTCATCCTTCTTTTAATTGGAGCAGGATACCTTTTATACAAACGTTATATAAATCTTCGAATCCCATTGTCATATATTGCTACTGTGGCACTCTTTACGTGGATTTTTGGAGGACCAAAAGGTTATTTCACTGGAGACCCCCTCTTCCACGTATTAGCGGGCGGGCTTATCCTCGGCGCCTTTTTTATGGCGACAGATATGATTACTACACCCTGCACTCCGAAAGGACAATGGGTATTCGGGTTCGGTTGCGGTGTATTTACTGGTATCATACGACTCGTCGGCGGTTATCCCGAAGGTGTATCTTACTCAATACTTCTAATGAACCTTATGACGCCTTTACTCGATAGACACTTGAAAAACAATCCATTTGGGGGTTAAAAAATTATGAAAAATATATTAAGATTATCTATAATTCTTGGAACTTTCTGCATTTTTGCTTCTTTTTCACTTGCACTGGTGAATAAAATAACGAGACCGCGTATTGAAATAGAAAGAAAAAGAGCAATGAATGAGGCACTTGCCAGTGTTTTACCAAATGCAAAAACAATAAAAGAAAATAAAACACAAGAAAACAAAACTTTTTTCAACGGATATGCAACTGAAGACACAACTAAAAGCCCAGATGGAATTGCATATATCGCTTATGGACAGGGTTACTCTTCTAGAATTCAAACTATGGTCGGAATTAATAAGGAGGGAAACATTGAAGCAATTGAAATTTTATTCCAGCAGGAAACTCCCGGACTCGGCACAAAAGCAGTTGAAATTAAACCCGGTGAAAATAAACCCTGGTTTACAAAACAATTTGAAGGAAAATTAGCAAAAAACATAAAAGTCGATAAAGATGGTGGCGAAATTGTAAGCATAACGGGTGCTACAATTACTTCAAGAGCAATAACAAATTCAATTGTAAAGGGATATGAAACGTTTTCTAAATATATAAGATAAAAGAATCGCGTATCGATACATAACTATATGAATTTGAGAATAAAATAATTTAATCAAAAGGTAAAAAATGAGTAACAAAAGTTTACTTTCAGAATTTATAAAAGGAATCTATAAAGAAAACCCTATAACCGTAATAAACCTTGGACTCTGCCCATCACTTGCAGTAACTACTTCACTTATTAACGGAATTGGGATGGGATTCGCTGCAACTTTCGTATTACTCTTTTCCAACATAATAATTGCAATGATAAAAGACGTCGTGCCCTCCAAAATAAGAATTCCTATATTTATCGTCGTTATTGCCACATTCGTTATTATCGTAGAATTAGTTATGGCGGGATTTTTTCCTCCATTATCAAAAGCACTTGGAATATTTGTCCCTCTCATTGTCGTCAACTGCATAATTTTAGGAAGAGCAGAAGCATTTGCAAGCAAGAACTCGGTCGGAAGGTCAATTTTAGATGGTATTGGAATGGGGGCTGGTTTTATACTCGCTCTCGTATTTATTGGTGGTATAAGAGAAATATTAGGGGATGGAAAAATATTAGGGCATTATGTCTTTGGACCAAATTTCGAACCTGTTCTCCTTTTAATTCTGCCACCGGGTGCTCTTATATTTCTTGGCTTACTACTCGGTTTTTCCAAATGGGTTGAATTAAAAAAAACAAAAAAACTTGTCCTGCGATGTAAAGAAAAATCTGCTAATTTATAAATGGAGATAAAATGGATTTAAAACTATTACTCATCATAGCAGTTTATTCTATATTTATACAAAATTTTGTTTTGACGAGATTTTTGGGGCTGTGCCCATTTATAGGCGTATCTAAAAAAATGAGTTCGGCAATCGGGATGGGATTTGCGGTTATATTTGTTATGACGTTAGCATCAATTGTTACTTGGGCTTCTTACATATATTTTCTTGACCCACCAACAAGTATATTCAGATATTTTTCTTCAACCGGAACCGCTCCTGATTTAACGTTTCTCCGAACTATCGTTTTTATTCTCGTGATTGCCGCACTTGTCCAGTTTATAGAAATGTTCATACAGAAAACAAGTCCATCTCTTTATCAGGCACTTGGGATTTATTTACCATTAATAACAACAAACTGCGCAGTTCTTGGGGTAGCGGTTTTAAATATCGATGGAAATCCAAGTATCGGAGTCGAAGGAAAATTCTCATTTATCCAAAGCACAGTGCAAGGATTTGCATCCGGTGTCGGTTTTACAGTCATTCTCCTTCTTATGTCCGGAATCAGAGAAAAATTAGAACTTAAAGAAATTCCTGAATCACTTAAAGGAGTTCCTATTGGTTTTGTAACCGCTGGACTAATGGCTATTGCTTTTTTGGGATTTTCAGGATTATCATTTTAAATTTTACATTTTAAAATACAATTTTGAACCTTTTATAAATTTCAATCGTTAAATATAATGAACTTGTTAAAACACTGAAAAATACAAGAGGAAAAATATGTTAATATACGCACCTGTAATAATACTCGGAACATTGGGTATAATATTTGGTGCTGTTTTAGCATATGCATCAAAGATTTTCGCAGTAAAAGTTGACCCGAGAACTGAAAAAATAGCCGAAATTCTACCGGGCGCAAACTGTGGTGCCTGTGGTGCTCCTGGATGTTTTGGATATGCCCAAGCAATCGTTAGTGGGAAATTTGACATAAACTTATGCACTCCGGGTGGTAAAGAAACTTCAACAAAAATTGCCAAAATTATGGGTACGGAAGCAAAAGAGATGGTAAAAATGAAAGCAGTCGTTCAATGTAAAGGTGGGAAAAATGAAGCAAAACAGATTTTTGCATATATCGGAATAGAAAATTGCACAGCAGCAGAACTATTAGCAGGTGGGGGAAAAGCGTGCGTTTATGGATGTCTGGGACTCAGTTCCTGCGTCGATGCCTGCCCTTTTAATGCAATGTATATGAATGAAAATAATCTTCCGGTCGTAATTGAGGAACTATGCACTGGCTGTGGATTATGCGTAAAGGCATGCCCAAGAAACATTATGAAACTTATCCCCGTCACACAAAAAATCTACCTTGCCTGTATGTCAAAAGATAAAGGAAAAGATGTCAAAGATATTTGCTCAGTTGGATGTACTGGATGTTCACTCTGTGCAAACCCGAAAGTAACTCCGTCTGGCGATATTGTTATGGATGGTAATCTCCCGGTTGTTAATTTCACAAAAAACGTAAATCTCGTCGCTGCTGTTTATAAATGTCCTACTGATAGTTACGTTTCGGAAATAAAATTTGCGCCCCTGCACATAAATGAAAAATGTGACAAATGCAGTAACCAACCTTCAGCATTATGCATAAAAATGTGCCCTGTGAAAAACTGCATAACAATAAATGAAGAAAAAAACATATACCAAATAAACAATGATACATGCATTGGCTGTCAACTCTGCAAATCCGTTTGTCCGCAATCTGCTGTAGAATTAACGGTTAAGGAAGAAGCAGTTGTACAAAATATATAAAATGGAACATTACTATGAAAAACAAAATAATATCGTCAAATGAACCAACCATATCAATAGGCACTGCTTCAAAACTCTTGGGATTGTCAACATCGACACTGAGGATGTATGAAAATGAAGGGCTTATGGTGATTTATAAAACCCCAAAAAATAGAAGATTATACTCACCCAAAGACCTCGAATGGGCTGAACAAATCCAAAGATTGATTAAGAAAGAAAAAATGAATATCGCTGGTATCAAACATCTCCTCGCCTTGATTCCCTGCTGGAAAATAAAAAGGTGTTCTGAAGAACCGAAGAGCAAATGCAAGGCATACTTTTCCAGCGATTTACCCTGCTGGGTGATAAAAACAGCAAAAAATCCCAACCAAAAAAGAAGGTGCAGAAATTGCGAGATTTATCTGAATGCCCAAATATGCGACAATCTAAAACTGTTACTAAAACAATATTCACTGAAAGAAACTCCTCAAATCCATTGACGAGGTAAAATTCATACCTATAAAATATCAAGATTTACCTTATTACTGCTCTTTTGATTCAATAATTTTCGGATTCTCACCGCACAGAGGACAGTCACTATCTTTGCGAATTTTCATCCTCTTGAATGTTGAACTCAATGCATCATAAACAATCAATATACCTGCAATAGATTCCCCTATGTTGAGAATCTCTTTAATTACCTCGATGGACATTAAGGTTCCTACTACTCCCGGTAGAGAGCCCAAAATGCCTACATCCTGAGGATTTGGCATCATTGCAACTGGTGGGGTCTCAGCATAAATACAGCGATAACAAGGCAACCCTTTTTGTGTTTTAAAAGTCGTTAACTGTCCCTCATACTTAAAAATACTTCCGTGTATAAGGGTTTTTCTCCCAAAAAAACAAGCGTCATTTAAAAGAAAGCGAGTAGGATAGTTGTCACTGCAGTCAAGAACAACATCATAATCAGCAATTATATCCATCACATTACCTGAAGTGATGCGACTATTATAACAAACTACCTCAACATCGGGATTAATTTTCCCCAATTTTTCCTTTGCTGATTCTGTTTTTAATCTTCCAATATCATCCGTATTATGAAGGATTTGACGATGCATATTACTAACATCGACCAAATCAGAATCTAACAGTCCAATACGTCCAATCCCAGCACCTGCCAGATAAATTGCAGACGGAGAACCAAGACCGCCCAAACCAACTATTAACACACTTGAGTTTAACAATTTTACCTGACCTTCACTACCAATCTCAGGCAGAAGTATTTGTTTTTTATATCGTAAAACTTGTTCTTCTGTTAAAACCATAATATCCCCTTTTTATATTTAAGCATATTGAATATATTTCTATGTAAAAAATAATGTCTAAATTTATTATGTAGGGACAACCTTAGGGTTGTCCCTATGGTCATCACCAATTTTACTTATATCTATAATATAATAAAAAATGCCTGCTTTTTGTCCTAAAAAATAGCAGGCATTATAATATAAAATACAATTTTTAAATATTATTCTTAAACTCAAGAATCTGCAATAAATACAAAACCACAGGATTCAGAAGACGAAACTGAATCCTGTGGTTTTCAAGTTTACTCCGTTCCCTTCTTTCCAAGAGCAAGTTGAACCAAACTGAGAGAAA
>CAZBIT010000062.1:0-9047 GCA_964491835.1 uncultured bacterium | reverse complement strand
ACCTCGATAGTGAAGTTTGCATTTGTATAAATGCAAATGGAAGAAGAAATTTTTAATGCCTCTTCCACAATTTCACGTGGAGATAAATTTGCATATTTCATCAAAGCTCTTGCGGCGGCAAGGGCAAATGGTCCTCCAGAGCCAATTGCAACTATTCCATCATCTGGTTCAATTACGTCTCCCATTCCTGATATAATCAGCGAATTCTCTCTATCGACAACTGCAAGTAATGCTTCCAATTTTCTCAAATATTTATCACTTCTCCAATCCTTTGCCATTTCAACTGCTGCACGATAAAGATTACCATTATATTGGTCAAGTTTCTTCTCAAATTTTTCAAACAGGGTAAATGCGTCAGCGGTAGTACCAGCAAATCCAGAAAGAATAGTGTCATGATACATCTTTCTAACCTTTTTCGAATTATGTTTCACGACGGTTTCACCAAAAGTCACCTGTCCGTCTCCACCGAGTGATGCTTCTCCATTTCTATAAAGTCCTATTATTGTAGTTGCTCTAAATACCTTCTTTTCAGATTGATAAAAATTATTTTCTTTATTATAAATTCTTTTTTTAAGCCGTAAGAAATCTAAGTTTACTTTATCATAATTAAAAATTTTCCATTCTTTTTTAAGCATTATAAAATCACCTAATATTATGTATTGATTAAATTTTTCTTCTTAATCGCGCAACTGGAATCATCATTTGTTCTCTATATTTTGCAACAGTCCTTCTTGCTATCTGTATCTTTTGTTCTGACAAGATTTTGACAATATTTTCATCCGTTAGTAGATTATTTGGGGGTTCATTTTCAATCAATTCCTTTATTTTATCTTTTATGTTTAAAGTTGAAACCTGCTCACCATCAGAAGTAATCATTTTTTCACTAAAAAAATATTTCAATTCAAAAACACCGTAATCTGTTTGAACATATTTCCCATTTGTAACTCTGCTAATCGTAGAAATATCCATTCCCAGAGACGAAGCAATATCTTTTAAAATCATTGGTTTAATATGACCCTTGCCATTTTCGAAAAAATCCCTCTGCCTTTTAATAATTTCTTTCATAACCCTAATGATTGTTATTCTTCTCTGCTGGATGGAATTAATTAACCACCTTGCAGATTCAATTTTTTGCTTAATATATTGTTTGGTTAATTCAGGAACATTAACTCTATCAGATAACATCTTCCTATATGATTCACTAATTTTAAGACGTGGTATATTCCAATCACTTAGGGAAACCACAAAATCATTTCCAATTTTTTCAACAATCAGGTCTGGGATAACATAATTTTCATTTGGTTTTATATATCCTTCTCCCGGTTTAGGATTTATTTTGCTTATAACCTTTATAGCAGATTTTAATTCTTCAAGAGAAATGTTTAAAAGTTTAACAATTTTTTCATATCTCTTATTTTTAAAATCGTCAAAATACCCTTCTATAATTTTTATTGGTATTTCATTATTTTTTTCATTTTCTTTTAGTTGAATTAAAATACATTCTTTCAAATCTCTTGCTGCTATACCTGATGGGTCAAACGTTTGAATAAGTTTTAAAATTTCGAGCACTTTTTCTATAGGAACATTTAAATTTTCAGCAATTGTTTCAACTGGACAAGAAAGATAACCATCTTCATCAATATTCCAAATAATATATTCCCCAATTTCCTTTTCTGATGGGGATAATTTATAAAAATCCAATTGAGAAATTAAATATTCCGAAAGAGAAACAGGAGCAGGGTCAGGCCAAATTATCTCCTCCTTACTTTCGTCTCTTGGTAAACGTTCCAAACTATCATCATTGACCAATTCATCAAAATCCATTTCTTCATCTTTACTATCTGTTTCTTCCGTTTCATCTTCTTTAATTTCATTCGCTTCTTCTTTTGGTTCTGTTTGTTCCAATTCCAATTCAGTGTCTTCCTCAAGAAGAGGATTCAATTCAAGTTCGGCTTTTATTCTCTGTTCGAGTGCCATAACAGGAAGTTGTAAAAGCGTAGAAAAGAGAACTTGCTGTGGTGAAAGTTTTTGCTGTAAAAGAAATCTTTGTTCAAGATAAGGCATATTACTACCTATCCAATTTAAACTTTTCCCCCAAATATAATTTTCTCGCTTCATAATCGTTTGCAAGAAAATCGGAACTACCCGACTTCAAAACTAAACCATCATACAATAAATACGCTCTATCTGTAATTGAAAGTGTTTCGTGAACATTATGGTCAGTAATTAAGATTCCAATTTTTTTTTGTTTTAAATCCCTTATAATATTTTGAATGTCTTCAACGGCAATAGGGTCGATGCCTGCGAAGGGTTCGTCAAGAAGCATAAAATTCGGTTCTGTAACCAATGACCTTGCTATTTCAACCCTTCTTCTTTCTCCCCCTGAAAGAAGATATGCTTTTCTTTTTGCTAAATGACTTATTCCAAACTCTTCCATAAGTTGATTAAGTCGTTCATTTCTGATTTTTTTAGGTATTTTCAACGTCTCTAAAATAGCCATAATATTTTCAGCCACAGTAAGTTTTCTGAATATTGATGGTTCTTGAGAGAGATAACCAAGACCAAACCTTGCTCTTTTATACGTAGGCATATCAGTAATTTTAGTTCCGTTAAGATAAACTTCACCCTTATCGGATCTTATCATACCAATCATTATGTAAAATGTAGTTGTTTTACCTGCACCATTTGGTCCCAAAAGTCCTACAATTTCACCCTCCCCAACATTTATTGAAACATCATTAACTACACGTTTTTTGCCGTAACTTTTAACCAATCTCTCTGCTTTTAAGACGTTCATATTAATAAATTTTCTTATTGATTTGTAATTTCTTTAATAACATTTTTAGGATAAAACATACCTTCACTTTCACCATCAACCATAACATTTTTAATATTTTCCTTATCGAAGTAAATAGTAATTTTTTCGCCAATCACTTTATTAGCCCCCTTCGATTCCCCGTTCTCAAAAATATAATAAACACTTTTTGCATTTCTTTCAGCAATCATTTTTTCAATTTTATTTTCATCAAGAAATATATAAATATTTTTACCCCACAATTTATTCTTATAATTATAAACGCCGGAAGTGTCAGCATCCATCGTTGCCGATGCATCATCAATTACATTTAATTTGTATATATTTTTGTTTTTTAAAAAAAGGTCTATCCGTTTTCCTTTTATATTACTCTTATTTTGAATAATAATGGGATTCTCTTTTAGAATGATTTTTTCCTCTCCACTTTCCACGATATATTCTGCAATTTCGCATTTTGCTTTAAGATTATCCCTTAAAATTTCAACATTATTTAAAGCAACCGCATTTGATTTTACGTTAAAAAATTCAAACTTTTCTGCGGTTATCGTCATTGCTTTATTATCTTCTTTTAAAATCATAATGGGATTTTTGGTAATCTCTATTTTATTTTCCTTGCTAAAATATTTTCCTTCTTCCCCCTTTATTGTAATATTTTCATCTGGATTATTGAACACAATATTTTCGTATGCGTTAATATTTTCGTCTTTCTCAAAAAATTCAGCCCTCCTGCAAGTAAACGTTTGCAAACTATCTCTGTATTGAACATTTCCCTCACAATAAGCCCTTTTCTCATCTCTGTAATAAATTCCCTTATCGGCAGTAAGAAATTTATTTCCTTTTATTAAATTTATTCCCTCTTCAAAATAAAAAATTTTTTTATTATTATCGTAAATAACTTTTTCAGATATGATCTTTTTAATTCCATCATCAAATTGAACGTTTCCTTCAAATATAAATTTATTCTTTTCTTGTAAAAACGTCCCGATTCTGCTTTTTAAAGTATCATTTTTTTGGTAAAGAACTACATTACCGATTAATTTTCTAATTGTTTCACCGTTTACAACTTCACTCGAAAAAACATCTGCTTTATACCTTAAAATTTCATCAGTTTGAGCGAAAATTTCAACGTGAAGTATTTCGATAAAATTAAAAACAACAATGATACTGAAATATATACAAATACGTAAAAAAGTTTTAATGATTTTCATTTGAAATATAATATAAAATTATAAAATTATTTTTCTATCAGTTGTTCCAACAGGTTTTATTATTTTCCATTTTTGAATTTCTTCATCGGATTCAAAACCATAGCCGCGAACTGTATCACCTTTGGAATAAATCGTAACAAATTTATCGGTGTAAATTTTTTTCTTACCTTTATCCCACTTCAATTCTTGGGACATTAAAACGATACCACTATCTGAGATTATCTTTACATCTCCCATCGCAATCATAAAATTGCCATTTTCTTCAACCAAACCACTATCGGAAGTAATTTTTGACGTATGTTCTCCATTTTTATTAAAAAAATCAACGAGCACAGATTGATTGAGTTCATACATTCCTTTTGAATTAAACTTTATCACATGCCCTGAGTTAACTATTACTTGTGAAATCCCATCCTTTGTAAAAGCAAATCTAAAATTCCAGGTTTCCTGGTCAGGAGTATTAACGATAGTTTTAAATGCTGAATTCTCGCGAGAATTGCACGTGTAACTTGAACATAACAGAATGAAAATGCAAAAAAATCTTTTTATTTTCATTGCAACTATAATTTTAAAAGCACAGGTCTTACGTCAATCCAGTTTTTAAAATATCGTGAAGATGAATCATTCCAATTGGAATACTGTCCTCATTTATAACTGGAAGTTGCATAATATTAAACTGCTTCATTTTATTCAGAGCATATATAGCAAGGTCTTCTTCACCAACAGTTTTTGGATTTCTATTCATCATATCCCTTGCTTTTAAGGAATATAAATCTCCATTTTTTTCCAATGTTCTTTTTAGGTCTCCATCAGTAACTATTCCGACTAACTTTCCTTTTGAGTTTATCACACAGGTTCCTCCAAATCTTTTAGCATTCATCTCAATAACAACTTCTTTAAAAGGTGCATCTTCATTTACTTCTGCAACATAATCACCAGTATACATAATATCCTTAACCTTTAAGAAAAATCTTTTTCCAATATTCCCGCCGGGATGAAGGAAAGCAAAATCCTCCTTTGTAAAATTTCTTTTTTCGAGCAATGCTATTGCAATTGCGTCGCCCATAGCAAGAGCGGCGGTCGTACTGGACGTCGGTGCAAGGTCAAATGGACATGCTTCTTCTTTGACGCTCACATCTATTACAATATCACTACTTTTTGAAAGAAAAGAATTCAATTTCCCGACAAGAGAAATTATTGGTATTTTCATTCTCTTTATAACCGATATAAATGTCTGAAATTCGTCTGATTCACCACTTTTTGACAAACAAATTACCACATCATCACCGCTCACAATACCTAAATCTCCGTGAATGCTATCTCCCGGATGAAGAAAAACCGCAGGCGTTCCAGTACTCGATAACGTCGCTGCAATCTTTTTCCCGATAATCCCCGACTTCCCCACTCCAGAAACTATTATTTTGCCTTTGCAATTATAAATTGTATCAATCGCTTTTTGGAAGTTATCATCTATCCTCTCTTCAAGTGCCTTTATCGATTCTGCTTCAAGTCTTATTACTTCTTTTGCTTTTTCGATGCTCATTTTCAATTCTCTTTCTATGTTAATTTTTGAAAACACCTTAAATTTGAAGTTTGATTTTAGTTTTAACTAAAGCATCGATTTCGATAAGAATTTTCAGTAGGTTTTCAAGTTTTTCAAAAGGCAACATACTACTTGCATCGCATTTAGCATAATTTAAATCATCGTGTGTTTCAATGAAAATTGCATCAATACCCGCAGCAACACCCGCTCTCGATAGAGACGGAACAAATTCTGGGCTTCCACCACCCCTCTCACCGCTGGGAATGCCATAATTCCTTAATGAATGCGTGGGGTCAAACACCACTGGATACCCCAAAGAACGCATTATTTGCAGCGAGCGAAAATCAGTAACAAGCGTCCTGTATCCAAAACAGGAACCCCTCTCCGTTAAAAGAATATTATAATTATTAACAGATTCAAGTTTTCCAATTATATTTTTCATATCATAAGGATGAAGAAACTGCCCCTTTTTCACATTAACAGGTTTTCCGGTTTTTCCTACAGCAAGCGTAAGGCTTGTCTGCATACTAAGAAACGCAGGAATCTGAATAACATCAAGAACCTGTGATGCTTTCTCCACATCGTTTACAGAGTGAACATCGGAAAGAACAGGAACTTCAAATTTATTTTTTACATTGTTTAAAATTTCAAGCCCTTCATCAACGCCAATTCCCTGATATGAATCTGCAGAAGAACGATTATCTTTAATATAAGATGCTTTAAAAATAAAGGGAATGGAAACGTCTTCAGAAATCTTTTTAATTCTTTCAGCAATTCTGTAAACGACGCTTTCCTCTTCAATAACACAAGGACCGGCAATCAACACAAGCGGTTTTCCATCACCTATTTCAATGTTTCTAACTTTTACAATTTTCACAACTTTTACTTATATTTTTATTCAATGATAGTTTTTTCTTTTTCTTCTATTTCAATTAATTTCTTTTTTCTTTCATTGTAAAACTTAGCAGATTTGACGAATTCTCTGAACAAAGGATGTGCTCTTATTGCACGAGATTTCAGTTCTGGATGAAATTGAGTACCAACAAACCAGGGATGGTCGGGAATTTCAATTATTTCGACCAACTTTTCGTCGGGAGAAAGACCACTAAATAAAATCCCATGTTGTTCAAGAATTTCTCTGTAAGCATTATTTACTTCGTATCGATGTCGATGTCTTTCACTAATCACAACCTTCCCATACGCTTCATAAGATTTGGAATTCGTATTCAATATGCAAGGATATGCTCCAAGCCGCATCGTTGCACCTTTTTCTTTAATTTTTCTCTGTTCAGCCATTAAATCAATTACTGGATGTTTTCCGTTCTTTTTAAATTCCGTGCTATGTGCACCTTGAAGATTGCAGACGTTTCGAGCAAATTCAATAACAGCACACTGAAGTCCGAGACATATCCCCAAAAAAGGAATTTTATTCTCCCTCGCATACCTGATGGCATTTAATTTGCCTTCTATACCCCTTTCTCCAAATCCACCCGGGACTAAAATCCCCGATAAATTTTTTAAATACTTTGATACATCTCCAGATTCAAGTTTTTCAGCATCAATCCATTTTACATCGACATGAACGTCATTTTCCACACCAGCATGAATAAATGATTCTATAATACTTTTATACGCATCTATCAATAAATTATATTTGCCGCACACTCCGATGGAAACACTTTCCTTGAGACCTTTAATTTTCTTAACAAGTTCTTTCCATTTTTCAAGATTTGGAGAATCGCATTTAATATGTAAATGCTTTATAACAGTATCGCCCAAACCTTGTTTTTCAAAAATCAAAGGGACTTCATAAATAGAATCCACGTTTATTGCTTCTATAACATTAGAAGAAGGAACGCTACAGAAAAGCCCTATTTTTTCTTTAAGTTCTTTACCCAAAGGATTTTCAGTTCTACAAATAAGAATGTCAGGTTGAATTCCAATTTCCCTTAATCTCATAACAGAGTGCTGGGTCGGTTTTGTTTTCAGTTCCTGCGTTGATGATAAATAAGGAATCAACGTCATATGAATACTTAAAGTATCGGTTCTCCCTTTTTCAAGACGAAACTGCCTTATCGCTTCAAGAAAAGGAAGTCCCTCTATATCACCAACAGTTCCCCCGATTTCGCTAATTACTACATCGTATTTTATCTTATCTTTATCTTTCGCTACGTTTACTATTCTTTTCTTAATTTCTTCTGTAATATGGGGAACGACTTGAACTGTTTTACCAAGATACTTCCCACTTCTTTCTTTGTTGATAACCGATAAATAAATCATCCCAGAAGTTGTATTATTTTTATTTGACATATTTTCATCAATGAACCTTTCATAATGCCCAATATCGAGGTCTGTCTCAGACCCATCATCAGTGACAAAAACCTCTCCATGCTGGAATGGGCTCATTGTTCCAGGGTCAACGTTTATATATGGATCAAACTTCTGGATAGTAACTTTTAGCCCCCGAGATTTAAGCAATACTCCCAACGAAGACGATGCAATTCCCTTCCCCAGAGAAGATACAACACCTCCTGTAATAAATATGAATTTTGTCTTTTGTCTGTTTGCCATTTTCCCTCTTTTATTACTTTTTATATAAAAACTAAAACCTAAATGAATTATTAAAATTTCTTATAAGTCTTTCAATTATTTTTATATCTTCTGGAACGTCTACTGGATAAGGGGTATAATCAACAATTTCGACCTTCATTTTATATCCATTTTCCAAAATCCTTAACTGTTCAAGCACTTCCGCTCTTTCCAAAGATGATTGTTCTAATTCAACAAATTCAAAAAGAAAATCTATCTGAAATCCATAAAGTCCAATATGTCTATAATATTGGTGATTTTTTAACCATTCTTTTTTGTCTTGTGAACCGTTGTAAAATGGGATTGATGCTCTTGAAAAATATAAAGCAAATCCATTTTTATCTATTATAACTCTAACAAGGTTCGGGTCTTCAAGTTCTTTAAGTTCTGTTATTTTTTTAACAAGCGTACTCGAGTGAATATTCTTATCATTAATAAGAGGTTCAGCAAGTTTATTAAGCATCCATCCTTCAAGTAACGGCTCATCTCCCTGAATATTAAGCACTACTTCATAAGGATACATCCGAGCAATTTCTGCGGTTCGGTCAGTTCCAGTTCTTATATTCTCATCGGTCATTACAACTTCACCACCAAAAGATTTTACGGTATCGAAAATTTTTTTGTTATCCGTAGCAACTATTAATTTATTTATCATATCAGATTTTTTAGCACGCTCATATACGTGCTGAATCATCGGTTTTCTACATATTTCAGCAAGCGGTTTACCTAAAAATCTGGACGAACCATATCTCGCTGGTATTACTCCAAGAACTCCTTTTTGAACTCTCAATTTTAATCTAAGGAAATTATTAAATATATTTACCTACTTCATTTCGTTATTTAGCAAATTCGTCAAAAATATATGTTCCATCAACTACAGAGTTTGGAATCA